>JAZUIL010000242.1:0-2914 GCA_045642245.1 Bacteroidales bacterium | reverse complement strand
ACGATATCTAATATAGAAAGACATACTAACAAACCATTTTAATAACAATTTAACAAAACACAAACTCAATGAAAAAGTTTTTCTTGACACTGTCTGCTATCGCTATGATGGCTCCAGTTTTCGCTCAGGAGGCAGAAGAGGCTGTTGAAGAGTCTGCAAGCTTCCATCACGTACTTAAGGGTCAGTTCATCGATGGTGGTCCTACCTTCATGGCATTCGTTGCACTCGCTCTTGTACTTGGTATGGCATTCGTTATCGAGCGTATCATCTATTTGAACCTCGCTGAGGTTAACACCAAGAAGCTTGTTTCATCAGTTGAGGATGCTCTTGAGGCTAAGAACATCGACGCTGCTCTTGACATTTGCAAGAAGACCCGTGGTCCTATCGCATCTATCTTCACCCAGGCACTCATCCGTTTGAAGGATGGTCAGAGCCTTGAGGATGTTGATAAGGCTATCACTTCTTATGGTGCTCTTCAGAGTGGCTACCTCGAGCAGAACCTTTCTTGGATTACCTTGTTTATTGCTGCTGCTCCTTCACTCGGATTCCTTGGTACCGCTATCGGTATGATCCAGGCATTCGATGACATCGTAAAGGCAGGTGATATTTCTCCAACAGTCGTTGCTTCTGGTATGAAGGTTGCTCTTATCACCACTGTAGGTGGTATTATCGTAGCTCTCGTACTCCAGGTATTCTACAACTACCTCCTTTCTAAGGTAGAGGGTATCGTAAGCGACATGGAGGATGCTTCTATCAGCCTTCTCGACGCTATCATTAAGCTTAAGAAGTAATTTTTGAAGGAGATTTTTTACAATGAACAAAATTGGTAATATCGTACTCTGGGTGAGCTTCGCCGTAACATTGGTGATCGCCGGTATGTTCTTCTTTGGAGGCACATACGAGGCTACCACTTCTACTGGCGGAATCATGGAGACACCAAATGCAACCGATACCCTTCTTTATTGGGCATATGCGTTGATTCTCTTTGGTGTTGCCGCCCTGGTAGTCTTCGCTTTGAAGACTCTCGTAACTATGTTCCAGTCTGACGCTAAGGCTGCTATCCGTTCTATCGCAATGGTTGCTGCTTTCGTTATTCTGATGGTAGTTTGCTATTTGGCAAGTGGTGAGACCGAGTTCTCACGTGTAGTTAACGGTGAGGTTGAGACTTATACAGCTACTGAGATGAAGATGATCGACATGTGGTTGTACTCATTCTATGCACTTATTGGTGGTACTATCGTACTCGTAATCGGTTTCGGTATCAAGAAACTCTTTAATTAAGATTTGACCTATGGCAAGAAAGAAAAGAAAAGCGCCGAGTATCAACTCGTCATCAAGTGCCGGCTTGGCATTTACCTTGCTTATCTTCTTCCTCGTGGTCACTTCTATGGATACTGATGAAGGTCTCGCTCGTCTCCTCCCTCGTTGGGTACCAGAGGAGCAGCAGCAGGATCAGGAAATTAAGAAGCGTAACATTCTGAATGTAATGGTTAATGCCAACAACCAGATGCTCGTCGGTGACGACTATGTTGAAGGCTCTGTTGCATCTCAGAACCAGCAGCTCCGCGCAGCTGCAAAGAACTTCATCACAGCTTCTGGCAACTATGCTGGTGAGCGTGGTCCTGAACTTCGCGAAGTAGACCCTGAAAAGAATCCAGAACTTGCAGCGCTTATCCTTCCTAAAGATCCAAACATCAAGGTTGCTAAGCAGCATGTAATTTCATTGCAGTCTGACTACGGTACCAGCTACGAGAAGTACATTCAGGTACAGAACGAGTTGGTAGCAGCTTATAACGAACTTCGTCAGGAGGCTGCAAAGAAGTATTTCAATAAGAACTACGCAGAGGAGGAGCTTAGCTCTGAAGAGCTCCAGGCTCTCAAGGATCTCTATCCTATGAACATCTCTGAGGCTAACGCCAAGTATTAATTAAATCAGGAAAACAACTATGAGCAAATTTAATAAAGGCGAAAAAAGAGGAATGCCTGAATTGAACACCTCATCTCTTCCTGACTTGGTGTTCTCAATCCTGTTCTTCTTCATGTGCGTTACCCATATGCGTGAGGATACTCCAATCGTAAAGGTAAACACTCCACGTGCTGACCAGGTCACTAAGCTGGAGAACAAGTCTCTCGTAACTACCGTACTTATCGGTGTACCTCGTGATACCAAGTACGGCCGTGAGGAGCGTATCCAGTTCAACGACGACTTCCTCGAGATGGAGAATGTCGTTCCTAAGATGACCCAGGCTCGTCAGTCAATGAAGGAGGCCGATCAGCCTAAGATGCAGATTTCTATGAAGATCGATCGCAACTGTAAGATGGGTATTGTGACCGAGCTTAAGAAAGAGCTTCGTAAGGCTCAGTGTCTGAAGATTAGCTATTCTGCCAAGAAGTAATTTGCGGCTTGAATGCTAAAACAATAATAAGGTCGCAATCAAGGCCCTTGAGGCTCTCGGTTGCGACCTTTTCTTTATCTTAAATCTGTTACACGAAACACGAATACTACTTGGCTCTTTCAAGAGTCTCCGAACTATAGGAAACAATACACATTATATATAATATATAGTGTTCATAATATATCAATTGTATATTTTATTTAATTCTATCATTATATTATTTCTTTTATGGCATACAAAAGAATTCTCTTAAAGCTCAGTGGCGAATCGCTTATGGGCAGCAAGCAATATGGCATCGATGAACAGCGTCTGGCAGAATATGCACAGCAGATCAAGGAAATCGCAGATATGGGTGTACAGATTGGCATCGTGATCGGTGGTGGCAACATCTTCCGTGGTCTCTCAGGTGCAGGCAAAGGCTTTGATCGTGTTAAAGGCGATCAGATGGGAATGTTGGCTACAACCATCAATGCATTAGGCCTCAGCTCGGCGCTTAACGCTGCTGGACAGAAAGCTCG
>JAZUIL010000241.1:0-2345 GCA_045642245.1 Bacteroidales bacterium | reverse complement strand
GGAGTGAGGAGTGAGGAGTGAGGAATTTTTGCCCTTCTTAGTCGTCTCCGCCTTCGAAGCGGGAACCTTGAAGAGTGCAGGGAAAGTAAATCCGCGGCCGTGGCCGTTCTTGCCCATCTCTCCGTCATACTCGTAGTATGTCTCATAGCTTGGTGCCGTACGGGCGAAGCCAGTCTGTGGAGTCATCTGTGGACAAAGGAAAGTAGTAGTACCTGCCGGCATCACGAAATCGGTCATCTCATCGGTCACCAGGCAAGCCACACGCTCATCCTGACGAGGCTTACGCTGGCGATACACCATATAACGGAAGGCCACATTCTGATTGTCAACATGGAACTGGATATCGATGGCTGGCTTACCCTCTGCCTCGAAGGAGAAAGTCTGCTCGTTGGCCGTATAAGTGATATGGTTCTTCTTGAGTGTAGCAATATCGTAAGTATCGCTCACCTGCTTCACGTCACTAGACTTTGACAAAATAAGGCCTTTGGTAAAGTCTGCAATAGAAGTATTCAACCCAAGATGAGATTGCTGAATTACGGTATCATTCCCGAAAGTCACACAATACTGAGGACAGCCACCCTCAGCCATCGACAAATGAACTTTCAGATTTCCATCAGGACTACTAACGATTTCTGTAGCAGCCATCAAATTTGCAGCAGCCATAGACAAGACCGCCGACGCAACAACAGGTAAAAGAGTTCGGTTCATATAGGTAATTATTAAATGCGCTGCAAAGTTAGTTATTTTAAATATAACTACAAAGAAAAATAGTCACATTTTTACCTAGTTTTTGTTACAAATTTGCTATTTTAGTTTTTTTATCAAATTCTCGACCCTAAGTAAGACAAAGAAACCCCATTTTGCCATATCCACGATTGCAAATATGACAAAATGGGGATTATAATAATTTGCTAATCCTCGAAAGAAGAATTCTGCTTAAATCAGAGTTACATCCACACACTTCAGATCCTTATCAGCCGAACTGGTGCCATAGAACACCTCATACTGACCAGGGATCGGACGCATGGTATTAGTGGTCTCATCGAAACTCTCAAAACTATCAAGGTCAAGTAGGAATTCCACCTGCTTGGTCTCACCTGGCTTGAGGGTGACGCGCTGATACTCACGGAGCGACTTACGAGGACCCTGTGCATCATCAGTACGACGGATATAGATCTGAACCACCTCTGTTCCGGCGCGTTTGCCTATATTAGAAACAGGAACGGTGAGCGTGATGCAAGGACGCTTCTTCCCATCTGGATGGATATCGAGTGTCATGAGCTGGCTCTCAAGTTCATTACGATCGAGCTGCGCCTGACCGATATTAAACTGAGTATAGCTCAAGCCATAGCCGAACTGGAAGAGTGGCTCCTCTGTCATATATCGATAAGTACGGCCCTTCATGCTGTAATCCTGGAAATCTGGCAACTGAGCAAGGCTCTTGTAGAATGTGATTGGCAGTTTACCCGATGGATTATAATCACCATAGAGAACGTCGGCCAAAGCCTGTCCACCACGCTCTCCGCCATACCAAGCCTGCAGGATAGCATCGCACGACTCCACCTCAGGAACCATTGCCATGGCAGAACCAGAGAAGTTCACGAAGACTACTTTCTTTCCTGCCTCATGAAGCTTCTTAAGGAAAGCGCGCTGCACAGCAGGAAGCTCGATGTCGGTACGGTCACCACCCTTAAAACCAGGGAGGCTGACAGGCATCTCCTCACCTTCGAGGCGAGCCGAGATACCTCCGGCAAAGACGACTGTTTCAATACCCTTCAGCTTAGCAATAAGAGCATCATAATCGACATCAGTCTCTCGGCCGATATTTACCTTAAGATTAGCATTATAGGTAAGAATCTGCGCATAACGGATCTGGATCTTATACTCCTCACCAGCCTTCACATCAAAGAGAGTACGGGTATCTGTGTCGCGCCATGTAAACTCACGAGCAGTAGACTTGCCATTGACAAAGACCTCAAAGTATGAACAACCTTCCACGTCAAGCAATACCTGACCGCTCTGCTTTGGACGGAATACGGTCTCATAAAGGCCAGAGAACTTGGTAAGGTTAATGCCAGGAGCAAAAGAATAGTTGCCATAGGTAGTAACACTGATTGGGCGATCATGATGACGACGAGTTACAGGAGCAGGCAAGTTATTGATGTCTGCTGCATTTGCTGGATTGTAGTTCTCAGCACCGCGTGTCCAGATATCCTCGTTCCAGAAGATGCCACGGAAACCGGTCTTACCATCAATAGAACACTGGTCGTAATAAGATTCGAGCACCTTATCATGAACAAGTTCACAACCCTTGAATGAAACTACACGACCCTTGCCAACCTTCT
>JAZUIL010000240.1:0-9418 GCA_045642245.1 Bacteroidales bacterium | reverse complement strand
ACGTCTGCTTCGTTATGGCAGAGGGTAAGAAGGAGCTTGAAGCTGAGTTTATGGAGTTCGCTAAGAGCAAGGGCATGATCGGTATCAAGGGTCACCGTTCAGTAGGTGGTTTCCGTGCTTCTATTTATAATGCATGTGAGGTAGAGGACGTACAGGCTTTGATCGACTGCATGCAGGAGTTTGAGAAAATGCACTAACTGTCCCTCCCCCTACCCCTCCACAAGGGAGGGGAGTGGTTACCAAAAGTGCTTTGATTTAGATAAAATTATATAGAATATCCCTCGAAAGTAAACTATATACTCCCCTCCCTTGTGGAGGGGCCGGGGGAGGGTCCATATGAAAGTTTTAATTGCAACCGAAAAGCCATTTGCAGCAGCTGCTGTGAAGGCTATGGAAGAGATTATCACCGGTGCTGGCATCGAGGTGGTAAAGCTCGAGAAATATACAGAGAAGCAGCAGTTGCTCGACGCTGTGGCTGACGTTGATGGTATCATCATCCGCTCGGACATTGTCGATGCAGCAGTACTCGACGCTGCTAAGAACTTGAAGATTGTCGTTCGCGCAGGTGCAGGTTATGACAACATTGACCTTGCTGCAGCTACCGCTCACAACGTAGTGGCAATGAATACTCCTGGCCAGAATGCCAACGCGGTGGCTGAGCTCGTATTCGGTATGCTTTTGTTCCAGTGCCGCAACCAGTTCTCTGGTGCTGCTGGTACCGAGTTGATGGGTAAGACCCTCGGTCTTCATGCATTCGGCAACGTAGCTCGTAATGTGGCTCGCGTAGCTCTCGGTTTCGGTATGAAGGTCTATGCATACGATCCATTCCTCACCAAGGAGCAGATCGAGAGCATGGCTGGTGTAACTGCTGTTATGTCTATCCCTGAGCTCTATGCTACATGTCAGTACGTATCGCTCCACTGTCCTGCTACCAAGGAGACCATCGGTTCGATCAACTACGATCTCCTCAAGACCATGCCAAAGGGCGCTTGCTTGATCAATACCGCTCGTAAGGAGGTGATCGATGAGGCAGGTGTTATGCAGTTGATGGACGAGCGTCCAGACTTCAAGTACATCGCAGACGTTAAGCCAGCTATCGCAGATCAGTTTGTTGAGAAGTTCGGTACACGTGTATTCTTCACTCCAAAGAAGAGTGGTGCACAGACCGCTGAGGCTAACTCAAACGCTGGTATTGCAGCAGCTAAGCAGTCATGCGGCTTCTTGAAGGACGGCATTGACCGTTTCCGTGTAAATTAATGAAAAAAGGATTCAACGACTTTGATTCCTTCCTGAACGAGTGCCAAACTTATGTTTGGGAATGGTATATCCCGGAGCAAAAAGTACGCTTCGGGATACCTTCGTTGAATAGCCTATGGCTTGACGACCGATCGAAAAATATCAAGTTGGACACCATGCTAGAGCGTGTTCATCCTGATGATATTCAGAAAGTTCTGGTACGTCACACCTCTCCTTTATACCGCTCGGATAAGATGTTTGAGGTCGATCTTCGCCTCAATGTTGCAGCGGAACTCATGCCAGACGGTAAGGATCCATCAGGAAAGTATGAATGGTATGGATTCAGAGGAAAGACCGTCAGAAGAGACAAGCTCGGTCGTCCGACATATGTTCGTGGTGTAGCCATCAACCTTGATGAGCGTTATCGTGCACAACGTAAACTGATCAGTCAGAAAGAACACCAATTGCAAAGTACTCGTCAGAAAACAGATTACTGTGTCGGAGTGATGCAGGAAATGGGGGTCTTTCTTCGCTCGTTGGCAGAGAGTGCCAATACTTTTATCGGAAAGAACGATGAAGGAGATCAGACGGATCGTCTTATGCTGATGAAGGATTTGTCTGCTCAAGCAGAACGAATCATTGAATTGACTGATAAGTTCAAGCAATTTGTTGGCGATCGGGAACCTGTTGAGGATAATGAAATCCGACCTCTGGCTCTTTGGGAACATTTGGCAGAACAACAGCAGATTTATTCGTTGAAAGGATCACAACTGAAGATTTATTTCAGTAATCTCTATGATAATTTCCAGATCCTGATCAATGTCAAACTGTTTGATGTCCTTTTAGAGAATCTCATTGCACCTCATCGCTTGCTTCATAATGGAGGCTATGTGACAATCAGTTATAGTATTGTGGCAGATGAAAAGGTTGTGAAACTTGCAGTCTTGAACAGAGCCGAGGCCATTGGTGGCCAGATACGGGATACTTCTTCTGAGATGATTGGAACAAGTGTATGTCGACTCCTTGTGAAGCGATTGTGCGGTACGTTCCAGGTCAAGCGGCTCGATAAAGGTCAGATCCAGTATTTGATTACCTTACCATTCGATCCACGAGGTGCTATTTCTTTTGAGGGAGAAGAAGAAAAGGAACACAGTACCACTACGGATCTTATGGAAGTTCCGGAGAACGTAAGTGTTGATCGTTCGATGTTGCCTCACGTCCTCATTGGTATGACCGATGACTCAGAAATCTATCAGAATCAGCATCTGTTTGATGTCAGCATCTGTAAGTCAACGAATGAGATGTTGGAGACCTATCCTTCGCTCAATCCGGATATTGTCTTCCTTGATAATAATCTGCCAGGAAGTGTCTCCGTATCTGAATCGATCCGTCAGATGTCTGTAATGTATCCGGATACACCGATCATCATATCTTCTGACTTTGCAGAACGGTCATTGCATAAGCAAATTCAGCAGTTGGGTGCACGATATTTACTTACCAATCCGCTGACGTTGCGCAAAGTGAACATGATGATCAAAAAATACTTGAAGTAAATACAAAATTGAATTTATAATTGATAATTGGCCAACAGGCCTATAAAAAACATACTACCATGGCAAAAGTTAGACCTTTCAAGGGCCTCCGCCCTTCGCCAGAATTAGCTCCAATCGTTTCTTCTCGTCCTTATGACGTGCTTTCTTCACAGGAAGCTTATGATGAGAGTAAGGGTAATGAGAAGTCACTCTATCATATTATCAAGCCAGAGATTAACTTCGAACCTATTGCTGATGAGCATGATCCTATGGTTTATGATGCAGCAGTAGAGCAGTTCGCTAAGTTTAAGGCTGAGGGATGGCTTAAGCAGGATGAGAAGCCTGTCTATTATCTCTACAGTCAGACCATGCAGGGGCGCACTCAGTATGGCCTTGTTGTTGCAGCTAATGTCGATGACTATCTTTCTGGAGTTATCAAGAAGCATGAGTTGACACGCGCAGACAAGGAAGAGGACCGTATGAAGCATGTACGTTGCCTCTCAGCTAATATGGAGCCGGTATTCTTTGCTTTCCCTGACAATGATGTGTTAGGCAAGGTCATCGAGCAGACTGCATCAAAGCCAAGCACCGAGAAGTTTACCTCGGCAGAAGGCTTCGGTCATGAGTTCTGGGTAATCGACGAGCCAGCTCTCATCGCTGAGATCACAGAGGCTTTCGCTGCCATCCCATATCTCTACGTAGCCGATGGTCATCACCGTACTGCCGCTGCAGCACGTGTAGGTCAGGAGCGTGCACAGCAGAATCCTAACCATACAGGCAATGAGGAGTATAATTTCTTCCTCGCAGTATGTTTCCCTGCATCACAGCTTAAGATCATGGATTATAACCGAGTTGTAAAGGATCTCAACGGCTTGACCGATGAGCAGTTCCTTGCAAAGCTGGCTGAGAACTTTGAGGTAGAGAAGAAAGGTACAGACGAGTATCGTCCAAATGCATTGCACAACTTCAGCCTCTATCTGAGTGGCGAATGGTATAGCCTCACTGCAAAGCCTGGTACATATGATGATAATGATCCGATCGGTGTCCTTGACGTAAGTGTCAGCAGCAACCTTATTCTTGATCAGGTACTTGGTATCAAGGATCTGCGTCGTGATAAGCGTATTGATTTCGTCGGTGGTCTTCGTGGCCTTGGCGAGTTGAAGCGCCGAGTAGATAGTGGTGAGATGCGTGTAGCATTAGCACTCTATCCTGTTTCTATGGATCAGCTGATGGCTATTGCAGATAGTGGCAATATCATGCCACCTAAGACTACATGGTTCGAGCCTAAGCTCCGTTCAGGACTTGTAGTACATAGCCTCGAGGATTAATATGGATAAGGCCAAATATATTGTCAAATATCTGATCTCTCTGGTTACTCAGCCAGAGCAGACTTGGCTTTATCTGGCCAAGGGAGATGTCCCGGAGTCAAAGCCTCAGCATATGCAGACAAATTATTATCTGCCGTTGCTCGGTTTCATGTCACTCTTTCTATTCCTGGCAGCAGGTATAGGTGGCGAGAATGGATTTAGTTTGCAGGATGGCATGAAGAGCATGGTCCCTGCTACTGTTGCTTATTTCGTAGGTCCATTTTTGGCCATGTTTCTGTTGAGAGAGTTGCTAACCAGCCGATTCTTCAAAATGCAGAATCCTGATCAGGATCGTCTCCAGCTTTATGTCTTCTACAGCACCAGTTATCTGATGCTTGTTGAAATGGCTGTCTCTCTGATTCCTACCATTGCCTTCATCCAGCTGGCAGCATATTATCTCATCTACATCACATGGACAGGTGCACACACTATGATCCGAGTAGAAGAGTCCCGCCGTTGGGTGTTTGGCTTCTTAGCGTTCGGAATTATATATTGTTCACCTGTCGTTGTCATCAAGATTCTGCAGTTTATGCAGCATTGATGATACGATATTAGGAAATGATTCTTTTTTTTGAATGGCAAATAGCAAAAAGAAGGGACAGAAGAATCCCAATGCAGTCAATATCCGCAATAAGCGTGCAACTTTTGACTATGAGATACTCGATACTTTCCAGGCCGGTATGGTCCTGACAGGTACCGAGATCAAGTCATTGCGTGCAGGAAAAGCCGGATTGACTGACTCTTTCTGCATCTTTGATAAAGGCGAACTCTGGTCAAAGAATATCTATATCGCAGAGTATTTCTATGGCACCTATAACAATCACAATGCACATCGTGATCGTAAGTTATTGCTGACCCGTAGAGAACTCCGTGGTTTGGCCAATGATTCAAAAGAACCAGGCCTGACCATTGTTCCATTGCGCCTTTTTATTAATGAGAATGGCTTGGCAAAACTGGAGATTGCTCTATGTAAGGGTAAGAAACAGTTTGATAAGCGCGATTCCATTAAGGAGAAGGAAGACCGTAGAGCTCTTGACAGAGCACGTAAGGACTTCGGTAAGTATTAACTCCTAATTATGAATCACGAATTCTTAGTTATGAATTAATCTTCGTATGGAACAATATCCAAGTCTTCTTCTCACGAATGCGGTTGATGAGTTCGCGAAACTCCCTGGCATAGGTCGTAAAACGGCTTTGCGTCTAGTCTTGCACCTGTTGCGTCAGGAGCCAGAGCGCGCTCAGCGACTGGGAGATTCGGTGATTCGTCTGCGCCAGGAAGTCAAGTACTGCAAATGCTGTCATAATATCTCTGATTCTGACATCTGCAGTATCTGTTCCAATCCGAAGCGTGATGCATCGACCATCTGTGTGGTCGAGAATGTCAAGGAGGTGATGGTTATTGAGTCTACCAATCAGTTCCATGGACTTTATCACGTTCTTGGCGGATTGATTTCTCCGATGGATGGTATTGGTCCGAATCAGTTGCAGATCGACAGCCTTGTGGAGCGAATCAAGGCTTCTAGGGAAGGTGGCTATGATGAGTATGGACGTCGCATAGAACCCATTCATGAAGTGATCCTGGCGTTGTCAACCACCATGGATGGAGATACAACCAATTTCTATATCTTCCGTAAGTTAGCAGAATTCCCGGATGTGAGGATTACCACTCTGGCCAGAGGTGTTTCTGTGGGAGATGAAATTGAATATGCTGATGAAGTGACTTTAGGAAGAAGTATTCTCAACCGTACACTTTTCACAGACAGTTTCTCAAAACAATAGACAATCAAGTAAAATTAAATACATCATATTATAATGGTAAAGCGTTTTTGTGCAGCTCTTGCTGCCGTCATGATAGGTGTAACCATGCAAGCGCAGGAAGTACAGAAGGTAACGGTTGGCGAAAACCTTACTTATGGACTTACTTATAGCTTGCCTAAAACAGCAGTAGTCATTACTGTAGAATCGTCTTGTGTAAAGACTGTGGCAGGTCCTTTTGCTGCATATGCTGAGAAATTCCTGGGTGTGAATGATGCAGTACAGGAAGACCAGAGTGTCTGGGAGATCGAAAAGATTTCTCTCGAAAGTGTCGCTCAGGCAGATTCTGCACGTACCTACCATATTGATTTCGCAGAAAAGGGAGCTCTCCCTACTTTCTACCTGACAGATGACCGCTGTCTCTGTTCAATCAACCGTGCACCACAGCAGCTTGTAACACTTCCAGCAGAGAAGTCTATAGAAGTGACTGGCAAGCCATCATATAAGGCAAGTGATGTGTTGACTGGCGAAATCCTCAAGGCTGGTAGTAAGCTCAAGCAGGCCGAATTGGTAGCACAGGAGATCTTCAGCATTCGTGAGAGCCGTAGCCTTCTTATTAAAGGTGAGGCTGATAATATGCCAGGTGATGGCGCGTCCCTTCAGTTGATGCTTGATAACCTCTCAGCACAGGAGGAAGCGTTGATGAGCCTGTTCGTCGGTACAACTACGGAGTCTAAGCATTCTCATAACTATACTTATCTTCCTACCCGTGAGACCTCACGAGACTTAGCATTCCGCTTCTCAAAGCATTTGGGATATGTAGATAATGATGACTATGCAGGCGATCCATTCTATGTTTCTGTTCAAATCCTTGAGGACAATCGTGAACAGTATGTTCCTGGAGTGAAAGTGAAGAAGCGTACAGAAAAGGGTATCGCATTCTGCATCCCTGGCAAGGCTCATATTACCTTGCTTTCTGCAAAAAATACTTTAGCAGAAGGCGATATGTACATGGCTCAGTTCGGCCGTGTTGAGCAGTTGCCACAGAGTCAATTTACAGATAAGAAGCGTCCATGTAGTGCAGCCTTTACTCCTGCAACAGGTGCCATTAAGATTTTTGAGCAATAATAATGAAGAAATACTGGATTCCATTAATAGTTTCAATGGGCGTCGTTCTGGTGCTCTGGATTGGTGTGCGGTTGGGTGAGACCCGACTGATGAATATGATCCCTCAGTACCAGCCTCAGAATAATGAGAATACATCCAATGTTCGAGGAGGAGTCTCTGGTAGTGAGGCTTCAGCTAAGTTGTCCTATCTTTTCGATCTTCTACGAGACCGCTATGTCGATACTCTTGATCTGAAGAAACTTGTTGAGGATGCTATCCCTACCATCGTTGAGGAGTTGGACCCTCACTCTATGTATATTCCAGCTCAGGACCTGAATGATGTCAATGAGCAGTTGGACGGCAGCTTTAGTGGAGTAGGTATCCAGTTCAATATCCAGAATGACACGATCATGGTCATTCAGGTAGTGTCTGGTGGACCTTCCGAGAAAGTCGGTCTGATGCCAGGTGACCGTATTGTAACTGTAGACGATTCCCTCTTTGTAGGCAAGACCATCAACAATGATAAGGTCATGAAGACCTTGCGCGGCGAAAAGGGAAGTACCGTGAAGTTGGGTATTCGTCGTAATACCTCTAAGGATTTGCTTACTTTCGATGTCGTTCGTGGCGATATTCCGGTCAATAGTGTTGTAGCACAGTACATGGAAGGAAGCATCGGTTATGTCAAGATCGATAATTTCGGCCGTAATACCTATACAGAGTTCTTCAATGCACTTATCGCACTTAGAGCTCGTGGCGCCAAGGGTTATCTGCTTGATTTCCGTGGCAATGGAGGTGGCTTTATGGAGATCTGCTGTGCTATGGTTAATGAGTTCCTGCCAAAGGACGCGCTGGTAGTTTATACAGAAGGCCGTATGCAGCCACGTAGAGATAATGTGGCTGACGGACATGGTAATTTCCAGAAAGTACCGGTAGTCGTACTGATTGATGAGTGGTCAGCATCTGCCAGTGAGATTTTTGCAGGAGCCATGCAGGACAATGACCGTGCGATGATTGTCGGAAGACGCAGCTTCGGTAAGGGACTTGTACAGCAGCAGTTCGACCTTTATGATGGTTCGGCACTTCGTCTGACTATAGCACGTTATCATACACCATCTGGCCGATGCATCCAGAAGCCGTACGAAATGGGAGATGGCAAGGATTACGCGATGGATCTGATCAATCGTTTTGAGCGTGGTGAGTTCTATAGCCAGGATTCAATTCATCTGGCAGATTCTCTGAAGTATAAGACACTCTGTGGCCGTACGGTTTATGGCGGTGGTGGCATCATGCCAGACTTCTTTGTGCCAAGCGATACCTCTTACGTTTCGTCTTATTATAATAGGTCTATCAGCCAGTTATATTCTTTCGCATTCAAGTATAGTGACAAGCATCGTGAGCAGATCAGTAAGTTCACCAGCTTTGCAGAGCTTGAGGCTTATCTTCGTCTGCAGAATCTTTTGCCAGAGTTTATCCGTTTTGCTGCACCACAGCTCGGCCAGCCAACGGCTGCAGAACTGAAGAAGAGTAGCAATGATCTGAATAAGCTGCTTATCGCTTATATCATGCGTCAGTGCAAGGATGAGAATTATTTCTATCAGGAATTCAATAGCGGAGATAAGACTTATCAGAAGGGATTGGAAGTCCTGCAGGATTACTTGCCAAAATAATATATCATTATGACACTCGAAGAAAAAATCGATCTCCTTGATCATCGTTACCTGCGTATGGCTCAGATTTGGGCCGAGAACTCATACTGCAAGCGCCGTCAGGTAGGTTGTCTTATGGTGAAGGATAAGGCCATCATCAGTGATGGCTATAATGGGACACCGACAGGTTTTGAAAACGATTGTGAGACTGACGACAATCGCTCAAAACCATACGTGCTTCATGCTGAGGCCAACGCGATTTCTAAGGTGGCCAAGAGTTATAATTCATCGGAGGGTAGTACGCTTTATGTGACAGACTCTCCTTGCATCGAGTGTGCTAAATTGATTATTCAGGCAGGAATCAAACGCGTAGTTTATAGCCGCGCCTATCGCTTGACCGATGGCGTGGATCTTTTGAAACGTGCTAACATTGAGGTGATTCACAAGCCTATTCCAGAGATTCCGGACGAAGCTCCATCAGATCACGTATAACTTCGTCTCCTAATGAAAGACCGTCTTCCGTAAGGATGATTGTGTTTCCCGAGATATTAATCAGGCCTCGACTCCTAAGAGTTTCGATGGCCTGTTTTTTTGTTTCTATTTCTTCTGTTGAGAGCTTAGCGCCTTTTGCAGTTCGCAATCCTAGCATGATACGTTCATTATATAGATCCGTATCAGTGAGGATTTCGTGTTCCTCATGACGCTTGCCCGCCAGATAATCCATGACACGAGGCAGATTCCAGCAACGAATATTCTTGCCATCATAACTATGAGC
>JAZUIL010000239.1:0-3485 GCA_045642245.1 Bacteroidales bacterium | reverse complement strand
ATTTTGCTGTTGCGTATATCCTGCTGCCACTCTACTATCGCTTAGGACTCTCAAGTATTTACGTCTATCTGGAACAGCGCTACGGACAGTCGGCACATCGTACAGGAGCAGCGTTCTTTCTGCTGAGTAAGTTCTTAGGATGTGCCGTACGAATGTACCTGACGGCGGTGGTATTGCAGCTGGTATTGTTTGAAGGACTAGGGATTCCTTTCGGCCTCAGCGTTGCCTGCATCATGCTCATCGTGTGGTTGTATTCTTTCCGAGGCGGTGTCAAAACACTTGTCTGGACAGATCTGCTGCAGACGCTTTGTCTTCTGGCCGCTATGATTGGCTTTGTAGTGTATGTTTCTAAGGCGATGGGACTTAATGCCACCGGCCTCTATACGACGATTACAGAGAGTCCTATGAGCCGCATCTGGTTCTTCGACGATGCCAACGACACACGTTTCTTCTGGAAACAGTTCCTTGGAGGTATGTTCACCACCATCGCCATGACGGGTCTTGATCAGGACATGATGCAGAAGAACCTCTCGTGCACCTCGCTCAAAGCAGCACAGAAGAACATGGTCAGCTACGGCTTCGGTTTCTTGCCTGTCAATCTTGTCTTCCTTTCGCTCGGTATCCTGCTTTACACTTATGCAAGCCAACTAGGAATGATCAGCGCTGATGGGTCATTGCACGAGGTGATGGTCAATGGCGAAGTTGCTGCACTCAAGTCAGACGAGCTCTTCCCCTACCTTGCCACCGGCGTCAACCCACTCACGGGTACGCCATTCCTCCCACTCATTGTGAGCATCCTTTTCGTCCTTGGTCTCATTGCTGCAGCTTTCTCATCAGCAGGCTCTGCAGTCACTGCACTCACCACATCCGTAATGGTCGATTTCATGAAGCCACTGGCAGACGAAACCGAGACTCGTCAGCGTCGTTTCTGGGTACACATGGTCAACTCCATCCTCATGGGTGTGATGATCTACCTCTTCCATCTCCTGGCCAGCGGATCGGTCATCAACGCCGTCTATGTCGTGGCAAGTTATACTTATGGACCTCTCATCGGACTCTTCTTCTTTGGTCTCTTCACCAAGGTCAAAGTGCGCGATGGCATCATCCCAGTAATCTGCATCCTCTCACCTATCCTCTGCTTCATCCTAGACCAGAATAGCGAGTCCTGGTTCAATGGCTATAAGATCGGATATGAATTATTGCTGATCAATGGTGGAATTACTGCCATTGGATTGCTTCTATGCAGAAAAAAGCGAAATTGCTTAATTAATTTTGACACTGACAAAAGCACAATATATTAAAAATAATAACCCCCTCATTACGATTATCGTAACAAGTATGATATTATAATATTTAACATGAAACGTCTCACCACCGCACTCCTCTCCATCCTCAGCATCTTCACATGCTGTGCTGACAAGCAGAAAGCCCCACGCTTACCGCTAACTAAGATCAGCTACCGTTATGGCTCACAGATGATTCAGTATCCATCGACCGATATGACCTTCTTTGTCGAAGGCGACAGCACATACGCTGTCGTATTTGACATTAATACCATTAAATACAGCCGTTATCTCATCAATGATACAGAACTGATGAAGCGCATGAAGGATATTATCACCGAAGAGAAGATGTACAAATACAAGGGTTCGTACAACAATCCTAATGTTCTCGATGGTGACAGTTGGTCTTTCCATGCCAGTTTCACTGATGATGTCGACGATCGTCACACACATTATGAGGGAATCTCTTCTGGTGGCAGTAATTCATGGCCTCGTGGCAAAGGTCTGAAAACCATTGAAGACGTGATGAAGAAGGCCTTGACTGAGGCGCAGTTCCTTTATATCTGCGATAACCGCGGCAAGGAGATCCCTGACGTACCTCTTGATGCTCGTATGGCACAAACTGACGATGTATGTAACTATATCTATTTTAATCGATACGAATACAACAGCAGCTATCGATATCGTTTCTATGATCTTGATACTACAGAAAGCTATCTGAAGGTCTATAAAGACTTCCGTCCAGAGGAACTCTCGGGTGAGATCGAGACACGTGCCCAAGAGAGCTTCGGCCTCCGTCTCTTCGAAGAGAAAGATGGCTATGTGGCTTATCTCATCGTCGAGCATGGAGCTATCGAATCGATCAGCATTGACGATCTCCTCAAAGGTCAAAACAAAACGACGCGTTTCAGCACCAATCAAGATTTTACCGATGTAGTGATGACCGATGGCCACGTCATGGGTATCAACAAACAAGGAGAAACCGTTGAGATTACTTGGGAATAATGGAAAAGATCGATCGTTTTGACTTCATCTGCGAGCCTTTTCACGCTGATTTCACTGGCCACCTAACGCTGAGTATTCTTGGCAATCATCTCCTCAACTGTGCGGGTCAGCATGCTTCACGCCGAGATTTTGGCATCGCACGTCTCAATGACGAAGACCACACATGGGTCCTCTCACGTATGGCAGTGGAGTTTGACGAACTTCCACGTCAATATAAGTCGTTCAGCATCGAGACCTGGGTAGAATCCGTCTATCGACTCTTTACCGATCGAAACTTCAGGATCTGTGACGAAGATGGTCGCGCCATCGGTTATGCACGTACCGTATGGGCCATGATCGGTATGCAGAGCCGTAAACCCATTGAGCTCACGACTCTCTATGCCGGTGCACTTCCTACCTACACTTGTCCGGAAGAACCTTGTCCGATCGAAAAGCCCAGTCGTATCAAAGTGACCGCCAAGGAGCCATCTCTATCCTTCACTGCACATTACAGTGACATCGACATCAATGGCCACGTCAACAGCATGCGTTACATTGAGCACGTCATGGATCTCTTCGACCTCGACTATCTGCGACAGCACCCTCTCCGCCGCTTCGAGATCGCCTATATAGCTGAGAGCTACTGTGGTGACACCATAGACATCTATGTAGACAAAGGAGAAGATGAAACCTGGCAGACAGAACTTCGCAATCATGCGTCAGGATCTATCCTCTGCAGATGCAAATTATCATTTACATAACTTCAATCCAGCCATCCTTGTCAAAAGTCAACTCGCGGATAAAAAGCTTCGAACGGCCATCATAAACCTTTTCATAAGCATGCGAAATAAAAAGGGTCTTGCCATCAACATCATAAACCGAGTTGTGACCTACACCGAAGAAATCCTTATCTGGAGCAAAGAGATAGGTACCGCCACCGTACTCCATTCGTTTTCCTTCCTGATCAAGATAAGGTCCTACTGGCGAGTTTGAGCGGCCATAGACGGTCTTATATGTAGAATTCTCTCCACGACAGCAATAATCGAAGCTCACAAAGAGATAATAATAGTCGCCATGTTTATAGATGAACGGAGCCTCAATGGCATTATCTCCTGCTTCGATAATATTCTCACCTTCCTGTGTAAACTTAATCTCTCCAGGTTTCACTTCTTGGTCTAAACGGCGAGCTACGGTGACAGGCTTGGTCAATGGGGTCTT
>JAZUIL010000238.1:0-2036 GCA_045642245.1 Bacteroidales bacterium | reverse complement strand
TTCATGGGAGATACAGGTTCATTACCTATCGGTGGCATCATTGCAGTGATGGCTGTAATCATTCACAAGGAGCTTCTGATTCCGATCATTTGTTTTGTATTCCTGATCGAGAGCATCTCCGTCCTTGGACAGAACTTCATTGCAAGAAAGGGTAACCGCATTGGCAAGAAATACAGATTCGTCAACCGTGCTCCTATTCATGATGCTTTCCGTCTGAAACCAGAGCAGTTGACACAGTTGCGAGGCATGGACAAAATCATGCTGAAGTGGCCTCGCAGTTCTTTCCATGAGAATAAAGTTACTGCACGATTCTGGATTCTTACCATCATCTTGGCATCCTTTGCCATCATGACGCTCAAGATCCGATAAAAAAAGAAAATTCATAATTGAGAATTCATAATTCATAATTGATATGTCACGCATAGTTGTATTAGGTGGCGGTGAGAGCGGTGCAGGTGCCGCAGTTCTCGCAAAGGTAAAAGGATTCGACGTTTTCCTTTCTGACATGTCACCTATCAAAGATAAATATAAAGTGTTGCTCGAACAGTATCAGATTCCTTATGAGGAAGGTCATCCTCATACAGAAGAACTCGTACTGAATGCTGACGAAGTTATCAAGTCGCCAGGTATTCCATTGACAGCGCCACTGATCGTTAAGTTGATAGTTCAGGGAACTCCTATCATCAGTGAGATTGAATTCGCTGGTCGATATACGGATGCCAAGATGATCTGTATCACCGGATCGAATGGCAAAACCACCACGACCATGATGACCTACCATATCCTGAAAACCTCCGGCCTCAACGTCGGATTGGCTGGCAATGTAGGTAAGTCTTTAGCCTTACAGGTAGCTACAGAGAACTTTGATTATTATGTCATCGAGCTCTCAAGCTTCCAGTTGGACAACATGTATAAGTTCCGTGCCAACATCGCAGTGATCATGAATATCACTCCAGATCACATGGATCGATATGATCACCAGATGCAGAACTATATCAACTCAAAGCTTCGCATCGTACAGAATCAGACAGCCAGCGATCATGTGATCTACTGGAATGGTGATCCTATTGTAGCCGAAGAGATCGAGCGCCGACTCTCTGCTCCTGTTGGAGGCCTTGATTATAGTGGGACAAACAACGAGCGTCCTGACCTTACCATGGCAGATGGAACTCGCATGTATCCATTCAGTGGACATATCGAGCCACTGAAGGCGCAGTTGGTTCCATTCACTGGTATGAACCTGAAGGATATGGGAGAAAAGCCTCTTGTCCCTGGAGCATACATCAAGGATGGTAACCTCGTAATCAATGTCCTCGACGCTGCAATGAGTGTCGATACCACAGAGATTCCACTTGACGAACTGCCATTGCCTGGTCCTCACAACCTGTACAACACGATGGCAGCCACCCTCTCGGCTCGCTTGAGTGGTTTGAAGAAAGAGCAGATCCGCAAGGCGCTTGCTACATTCAAAGGCGTAGAACATCGTCTTGAGAAATGTGGAGTAGTCGATGGAGTACAGTACATCAATGACTCTAAGGCAACAAATGTCAACTCTTGCTGGTACGCGCTGATGTCTATGGACAAGCCGACCGTACTTATCCTCGGTGGTAAAGACAAAGGCAACGACTATACAGAGATTGAACAGCTTGTAAAAGACAAGTGTACCGCTTTGGTCTATATGGGACTGCATAATGAGAAGTTGCACGACTTCTTCGATAAACAAGGCAAGCCTGTAGCCGATGCATTATCTATGCGAGAAGCACTGGAGAAGTGTCGTGAATTCGCACGTCCTGGTGATACCGTTCTCCTGTCTCCTTGCTGTGCATCTTTCGACCTCTTTAAGTCGTATGAAGATCGCGGCGACCAGATGAAAGCCATCGTCCACGAGTGGATGGAGTAATATATAATAATGTGTAAATAGAGAACTGCCGTTTTAAGACTAAACTATGGCCGCAGAACAGAAAAAATCTACTTTCGCAGGAAGCATCATGCGTGGAGACAGCAAGATATGGATTATCTATGTCGTGCTGATCTGT
>JAZUIL010000237.1:0-16929 GCA_045642245.1 Bacteroidales bacterium | reverse complement strand
CATCGGTGTACCGGCAATGTCAGGATGCCACTCCAGTGGCCCTACCGGAATGGCGTTCAGATCGGCCAGGAGACAACGGGTAGACTCCTCATCCACCACATTACCATGCCATACGGCAGGCTCATAGAGCACTTCGACATCCGGATCAGAGACACCGAACTGCGCCTGCACAGCGCAAGAACCCTGTATCATCAGATCTACGAAATCCTGTTCGCTGGCAGCTGGTAATACCACCATGGCCTCAGCGCTACTAGGAATACTAGCCGATGCCTGTCCGCCTTCAAACTTCACCAGATAGAGTGCTATATGCTTATGCTGGACACATACCTGCAGCAGGTTAGCCAGCACCTTGATGGCATTGGCACGGTTCTTCACGATATCCACACCCGAATGACCGCCTAAACCTCCACGTACGCGTAATTTATAAGCAATGTAGTCCTTTGGCATCAGGATCTGGCCGTATGGCAGACGCGCCTTCTGGATGAAAGCTCCTGCAGCACCTACGGTAATCTCGTCATAGGCCTCACTGTCGAGGTTAAGTACATGACGGCCTTTGATAAAGTCTTCGCTGAGATTAGCAGCACCATCCATGCCGTCCTCTTCGTTGGTCGTAGTGATGACCTCCAGCGGACCATGTATCAGCGTCTTGTCAGCCAGAATAGCCAGCGCCATAGAGAGTCCCATACCGTTGTCTGCACCGAGGCTCGTATGATCAGCCTTCATCCACAAAGCCTTCGGATCCGTGCCATCTGTGGCTGGAGCCTCGTAGATCACTGGTCGGATCGGATCATTCAATGCATCGAACGTATAGCCTTCTTCTGCCACACACACCATGTCCATGTGATTGAGGATGACCACCGGCGTAGCCTTCTCATAGCCAGGAGCGGCAGGCTTACGGATCACAACACAGTTATGAGCATCGCGCGTGTACTCGAGACCCAGTTTCTCGGCATAGTCACACAGGAACTGAGCCACCTTCTCTTCATGGTGTGAAGGACGTGGCACATTATTGAGCGAAGCGAATATCGGATAAAAAGGAAGTTGCTGTTGCATGGTTATCGCAGTAAATGTTGTTCTTTGATCATCTTATGTGGTGCAAAGATAGTTTTTTTTCGGAGAGTACACAAAAATTGCGGCATTTTTTTGCGTGATGACAAATATTTCTGTATATTTGCCACGTTAAAACAATCACTAAAGACATGAAAACCGCGACACTAAGTTTAATGACACTCACTATGCTGGCATGCAGTTGTACCCCTAAAGCACCTCAGTTAGGTTCCGATCCTATTGACGAGGTCATCGCAGCTATGACGCTGGAAGAAAAAGCCAATTTCGTTATCGGCACCGAACGTATGAAGGTGACACCTCCAGATCGTGCTCCTGGCATGATCGTACGCGAGATGTTCAGCGATGCACTGAAGGAGAAGCTGGCTCAATGCAAGGACTCTGCCGAGGCGTATGAGATGATGATCGCCACCTCGCTGGTCGAAGGTAAGGTAGCCGGTTCTGCTGGTCAGCACTATGCCATTCCTCGTTTGGGTATCGAACCTATCGTCTATGCTGACGGTCCTGCAGGCCTCCGTATCGATCCTACTCGTAAGGATGATGACGGTGAGTATTACTGCACCGCCTTCCCGGTAGGTGCCACCTTGGCGGCTTCCTGGGATCAGGAGCTTGTCAAGGAAGTGACTACCGCCATGGGTAATGAGGTACTCGAATATGGTGCAGACGTACTTCTCGCACCAGCTATCAACATCCACCGCAATCCTCTTTGTGGTCGTAACTTTGAGTATTACTCAGAAGATCCAGTTCTGGCAGGTAAGATCGCCGCAGCTTATATCGACGGTATCCAGAGCAACGGCGTAGGCGTCTCGCTCAAGCACTTTGCCGTCAACAGTCAGGAGACTTGCCGCAACGGTGTAGATGCTCGCCTCAGCGAACGTGCCATGCGAGAGATCTACCTCAAAGGCTTCGAGATTGCCGTTAAGCAGAGCCAGCCATGGACTATCATGTCATCTTATAATAAGGTGAATGGCACTTTGGCCAGTGAGAACAAGCACCTCCTCACCGAGATCCTCCGTGATGACTGGGGCTTCGAAGGCTTCGTGATGACCGACTGGTGGGCCGAGGAGAACGGCGCACGTCAGATTGCAGCCGGCAACGACCTCCTCATGCCAGGTACAGAGCATCAATACAACGAGATCGTAGAAGGTGTCAAGAATGGCACACTCGACGAGAAAGACCTCGACCTCTGTGTGAAGCGTATCATGCAGGTGATGCTCAAGACTCCTACCTACAAGCATTATAAGTATAGCAATAAGCCAGACCTCACCGCTCATGCAGCCATTACCCGTCAGGCAGCTACCGATGGCATGGTATTGCTGAAGAATGAAAAGGTAAAAGGGAGCAGTGAAAAATCTGCTCTGCCACTCGGCGAAGATGTAGCCACGGTAGCCCTCTTCGGTACTGCTAGCTATGATCTCCTCGTAGGCGGTTCTGGATCAGGCAACGTCAACCGCAAGTATAAGGTTTCGCTCAACGAAGGTCTGGTCAATGCAGGCCTTAAGCTCGAAGACGAGCTTGCAGAGATCTATCGCACTTATACAGCTGCAGAACTTGCTAAGATGCCTGCCGAGAACTTCTGGACCATCCCTGTAGCTCCTGAGATGCTTCTCACCAAGGAGCAGGTCAAGAATGCACTCAAGAAGGCCGACGTAGCCGTGCTCACCATAAGCCGTATGGCCGGTGAAGGC
Source organism: Bacteroidales bacterium (assembly GCA_045642245.1). Taxonomy (GTDB): domain Bacteria; phylum Bacteroidota; class Bacteroidia; order Bacteroidales; family UBA3663; genus Liminaster. The sequence goes on along the minus strand of JAZUIL010000237.1, from coordinate 14,176 downwards.
GGCGACCGCAAGGTGGTTCGTGGCGACTATCTGCCCAGCGACATCGAGGAGGCTAACCTCCGTCTCGTCTGTCAGGAGGCTCACGCTGCCAAGAAGAAGGCCATCCTCATCCTCAACATGGGTAATATCATCGATCTCACCGCGGTCAATGGCTTGCCAGACGCTATCCTCCACGCTTGGATGGGTGGTCAGGAAATGGGTAACAGTATCGCTGACGTCCTCACTGGTAAGGTCAATCCATCAGGCAAGTTGCCTATGACTTGGGCCAAGAAGTACGAGGATTACTCATCGGCTAACAACTTCCCTGAGAGCGACGGCAACGCTGCATACGCTCGTTACGAGGAAGATGTCATGGTCGGCTACCGACACTTCGACACTCAGAAGATCAAGCCTCTCTATCCATTCGGCTTCGGACTCTCATACACCACCTTCGCCTATAGCGACATGAAGATTAGCATCGAGGGTGACCACACTGTAGTAGAGGTCAAGGTGAAGAACACCGGCGACGTGGCTGGCCGTGAGGTCGTACAGTTCTACGTCGGCAAGCCAGCCGTCGAGGGTCTGCTCATGCCAACTAAGGAACTCGTGAACTTCAAGAAGACCGCCGTGCTGCAGCCAGGCGAAGAGGAGGTCATCAAAGTGCAGGTCAAGGCGCAGGATGTCGCTTACTTCAATGAGCAGCAGAACACTTGGGTCGTTGCAAAGGGCAAATACACCGCTTACGTAGCTGCTTCGGCTGAGGATATCCGCTTGCAGCAGAGCATAGAACTGTAAAAGTGGAAAAACATAGAACTGTAAAAAAAGATACTATGGCAAAAGAAATCAGCCTGGATTCTCTTTATCCCGGCAAACAGAAAAATTCAGTAGATCTTTATGATCTCGTAAATCCTATGGGACTTGATATTGACCGCATATTGACCAATGGCATCGTGACCATCGGCGTATCTAACAATGGCGCAGAGCTTACCTCTCTTCGCAAAGACGACACGGGTCGTCAGTATCTCTGGCAGGCCGATCCTAAATACTGGAAGCGTCACTCACCGGTTCTCTTCCCTATCGTCGGTTCAGTTTGGGATGGAGAATACCGCTCTAAAGGACAGAAAGGAATCCTGCAGCCAGGTGAACTCTGGAACGTGAAGACCTTCAAGCTCGGCCAACATGGCTTTGCTCGTGATATGGCTTTCCAGCTCATCGATGACGAACCAGACGCTGATGGCAATCCACAGCTCCTCTACGTGCTCCGTAGCAACGAAGAGACGCTGAAGAAGTTCCCTTACCGCTTCCGTCTGGAGATCGGCTACAAGCTCGTTGGCAACAGTGTAGAGGTGATCTGGCGCGTTATGAATCCAAGTCGCGACGAAGATCTGAAGTTCCAGATCGGTGCACATCCAGCTTTCTACTGGCCACTCCTCAGCAATGACGACATCCAGGCAGGTGTCGAGGCTCAGGACGCCACGCTGGCTAAGAGCACCGAGCGTGGCTACTTCCAGCTCCCGGGTGCCTCGCAGACGCTTACCAAGAGTGTCATCACCGAGAAAGGCTGTGTCGATCCTACTCAGAGTGCAGAAGTGCAACTCGATGCAGAAGGCTTCCTGCCACTCACCACTGAGACTTTCAGCCGCGATGCATTGATCTTCGAGAATGGTCAGACACCTACCGTCACCCTCTGTGACCAGGATCGCAAGCCATACCTCACTCTCAAGTCAGAAGCGCCTCTCATGGGACTCTGGTCGCCTCCAGGCAAGAACGCTCCATTCGTATGTATCGAGCCATGGTACGGACGCTGTGACCGTGTCAACTATGAAGGTACCTACGAGGAGAAAGACTGGATCCAGACACTTGAACCACTCAAGACCTTCGAAGTAAAATACGTTATCACCTTACACTAAATTACTTTCGTGCAACGCCTCATCTTCTGGGGAGTCATCATCCTCATCCTACTCATAGTAGGGCTGATCATTGACCAGCTCTACTATCGTATTATCCGACTGTTCCTTGAGAAGCATACCGCGCAGACAGTACGACTCTACACCTTCATCTGCGTCATGCTGCTCCTCGTCGGAGGTTATCTGATGGGTCACTACGTCACTCGTCTGCAAGTCGGCATCACAAAGACCACAATTCAGTCAGATCGTGTACCTGAAGCCTTTGACGGCTATCGCATCGCTCAGATCTCCGACTTCCACATCGGTTCGTTTATTGACGATCGTGGCAAGGAATTTGTACCCGAACTGGTAGATGCCATCCTAGCACAAAAGCCAGATGCCATCGTCTTCACTGGCGATCTGGTATCTATGCGAGCTGCCGAAGCCGTCCCTTTCCGTCAGGAACTGGCACGTCTGGCCTCTGCAGGTATCCCTGTCTATAGCATCATGGGTAATCATGACTACGCCGACTATATGCGAGGCTTCGACGATCAGCGCCGCAAGCAGGACGTTGACAGTCTTATGATGCTTCAGACACAAGCCGGCTGGCAGATGCTCAACAACACCACCGCTGTGATCCGTCGCGACAACGATTCCATCGCCATCGTCGGCGTAGAGAACATAGGTGAGCCTCCGTTCTCTGTCTATGGCAACCTCGAGCAGGCTATGGCTCCTATCGGAGGCCTGCAGGGAGCAGATGACCTCTTCACCGTCCTTCTCTCGCACAATCCTACTCACTGGCGCAGCGAGGTCCTCCCTCGCACCCGCATTGACCTCACGCTGAGTGGCCATACGCATGACATGCAGTTCCGTATCCTCGGTTGGTCACCTTCCGGCTGGAAATACGACGAGCATGCAGGCCTCTATCAGCAAGGCGCGCAGTATCTCTATGTCAACACCGGTGTCGGCTGTGTAGGTCCAGCTCTACGTGTGGGAGTCAAGCCAGAGGTGACGATCCTGACGTTACGTAAAAAATAAAAGATCGACCTTTTTGTTAAAAGATCGAGCCATTCTTTGAAAAAAAAGTAACCAAACGAAAACGTGTGATACCTTCTTACAAAACGGAAGGTATCACACGTTTTTTTGAAATACCTTTCATCATCGTGGAAGGTATCAAATGATTTCAAGATGTACCTTCCGACGTCTCGGAAGGTATAACATAATTTCGTAAAGTACCTTCAATGGTGTAGGAAGGTACCAAATGATTTCGTAAGATCCCTTATTCTCCTGGTTTCTCCCAAACCTCGAAGGTCATAGGATAGTCATTCTTCTCATCAGCCTCATGATCTTCTGAGAAGACGAGCTTGTAGCCTTCTGGTACGGCTGGCACGGCGGCGTCATACTCATTAATTATAGTATGTACGCGCGTGATATAGAGACGCTCTGCATGCGGCCAGAAGAGATTATAGATCTGTGCGCCACCGATGACGAAAGCGTCGGCTGGAGAGGCTGCTAATGCACTCTCTAACGAAGTGTAGATCTCAACACTTGTACCTGGCTTGAGATTCTCGAGCAAAGCGGGATCGATGACATAGCTGGCATCACGTGTCACGATGATGTTACGACGGCCAGGAAGAGGTCGACCGATGGACTCATAGGTCTTGCGACCCATGACAACGGCATGACCCATGGTGGTGGCCTTGAAATATTTGAGGTCTGCAGAGAGATGCCATGGCATCTGTCCTTGGAAGCCGATAGCGTTGTTCTCGGCTGCTGCTACAATGATATTCATTCTGTGAGGAATTAGGAGTTATCTCTTCAGATAAGGTTTGAGCAGATCGATGTCACGTTGCTTAGCATTCATCCACCACTCGTATGGCTCGACATGCCATGAGCCTAAGAGAGGCATCTGGCCAGCATCCATACGGCTGATGAAATCGGAGATATAGCTGCGCATGTCTTTGATGGACGCGGTGACAGAATGATACTCGCAGTCATCGCTATCCCATCCGAGGCCATAAGGCAGGAATCCTCCACCTCCGGAAGCCTGATGCGAACTCAATGCTACGAAATACTTCTGATTGAGATCGAATGGACGACCATCTGCCATAGACTCTATGATGACTCGCTGTCCGACTGGTTTTGAGACATCGACGATATAGTTAATACCTGCGGCCTGCGTGTAGTTATATTGTGGAGTGACAAGCTCAGGACCGAACCTGCCCATCAGGATCTCTCCGTCTGGTGAATACTTGAAGGCCAGCAGATGATCGTTGGCCGACTTCATCTGGTTGAACTGTCGACCGACACCATACTCCAGGAACGTCTTCACCTCATGGCCATACATCCAGATCTTGTTGACCTGATTCTCATATTTATAGATGGCGAAAAGCTGACGCATGGTAAGCGCTCCTGACTGGATGTCGGTGAAGTTAGAGAGGCAGCTAACGAACGAGATGTCTGCATTGGTATTGAAGAGCTGCACCTCATGGACAAGATCTATCAGATTGGACGGACCTACAAGACTTGACTCGGCATCGAGCGTCTCAGCCACGGTACCTACAGGACGATCGAGGAATTGATCGATACGCTCTTTATAACCAACAACCTGATCGAGATAGTCGCGATCTGCGAGGTAAGGCTTAGTGGTTATCAACTGTGAGGTGACGCTGATCTGCAGATGCTTGTTAGCCTTACGCTCCGTACCTACGTGGACGTTCACCGAGGCCAACTCTTCGGCATGTGACAATGGCTGGACCACACGGATGGTATCGCCAAAATCATTGATGAAATTCTTGTCCTCATTGAGATGATCGTGAGCGATGAAGGCAAGATCGAAGCCTCGCACCTGCTGAAGCACCTGAAATGCGCCATCCTTGTAAACATTGCCTTCTGCATCCTTGCGGTCAACCTCTTCATGTCCGGCATGGAACAAGCCGATGATCATGTCAGGATGTTCGCGCTCCTCAATGATCGGCATCCAACGCTTGGCAGCATCGAGCATACTGATGAAATGGAGGTGCGGAATAGCAACACGTGGCAACCACTGATCGGTCTCAGCTGTGATAAAGCCGAGGACGGCGATGCGATAGCCTTTGCGTTCGATCATGGTGTATGGACGGAACATCGGATCGCCCGTACGGGTATCTATCGCATTGGATGCAAGCCATGGCATCTGATAATCTCGCTTCAGGTGATCGCTATAGATAATCTCTCCACACTCCAGATCATGATTGCCGACACACAGCACATCGTACTGCATGAAGTTCATGATACGCGATGAGAGATGTGGCTCACGCTGCGCCTCATAATTATAATAATACATCGATGGAGTTCCCTCGATGAGGTCACCGCCATCGAGCAGAATCACACCCTCGGGATTCTTGGCGCGCGTCTGCTTTACATAAGCGTAGATATTGGCCATGCTGACAGAATCCTGCTCCTGACGCAAGAAGTCGTAAGGGAGGAATTCACCATGGATATCTGTTGTATAAATCAGATCCAGTTCGTTAGGGGCGGAAATATCTGCTCCCCCACACGAGACGAGCAGGAGACACAGGCTGAAAAGCGAAAGCAAAGGGAACTTACTCTTAATAATCTACGAACTTTATTGAATGATATGTATGATAAATCAAAGACGGGAGGTTACTCCACATACAATACCAGGCCCTTGAGGTATTCTCCCTCCGGATGATAGATATTGATAGGATGATCGGCCGGCTGATGGAGCTGATGCAGGATGCGGACACGGCGACCCGTCTGTGCTGCGGCTGAGAAGACGGCGCAACGGAAATCATCCTTGGTAACGACCTGCGAACAACTGAAGGTGAAAAGGATGCCGCCTGGCTTGATCTTCTCAAGCGCCTTGGCATTGAGCTTCTGATAGCCACGGAGCGCGTTACGGAGCACTTTCTTGTGCTTGGCGAAGGCTGGTGGATCGAGGATCACTAGATCGTAGAAATCGCCTTCTGGAAGTTCAGCTCCAAAGCGTGCAGGATCGTCGAGGAAGTCGAATGCATCGGCTGCAAACGCCTGATGACGGGGATCGCCTGGGAAGTTGAGCTCCACATTGGCGTTGGTGAACGAGATAGCCTGCTTTGAGACATCGACCGAATGCACCAGCTGCGCGTTGCTGCGCATGGCGTAGAACGAGAAGCCGCCGGTATAGCAGAACATATTGAGCACCTTACGGCCCTCAGAATACTTCTGCACCAAAGCGCGGTTCTCACGCTGATCGACGAAGAAGCCGGTCTTCTGGCCCTTGAGCCAGTCAACGTGGAACTTCAGTCCGTTCTCAAGTGCCACATCGCTGATGGTGGCTTCGAGCGCCTTGCCTTCAGCGGCAGAGCTGACTGGCTTACCGTCGATGATGAGGTAGCCATTGACACTCTCGCCTTCTGCTGCAGCCTCCTGACGCGCCTCTGTCTTGTATGACAAGGTGGTCTCAGACTTATAGTAGACGTTCTTGATCTCTGCTCCTGCCACACGGATGAGGTCTTCGGCCAACGCCTCACGGATATAGTGAATGCCGGCCGTGTGAGCCTGCATGACAGCGGTATGTGCATAGACGTCGATGATCAGGCCCGGCAGACCATCACCCTCACCATGCACGAGGCGGTAGGCGTTGTTATCGTCACGGATCAGTCCTAACGAGCAACGAAGCTCATAGGCCGACTGCAGACGACGGAGGAAGAAATCATCGTCAAACTCCTCCTCATCGAACGAGAAGATACGTACGGCTATGGAGCCGATCTGGTACTGACCGAGCGCCAGGAACTGACCGCGGCTACTGATGACGCGCACCCAATCGCCTTCCTCTGGCTGGTACTCCTCTCCTGTCTCGTCATCGATCATCTTGTCAATGGCTCCGGAGAAGACCCAGGGATGGAAGCGTAGGAGCGACTCTTCTTTGCGGGGTTTAAGTATAATACAAATCATGGACCCTCCCCCGGCCCCTCCACAAGGGAGGGGAGTAATTACCTTTGTGGTCGCTGGGGGATAGCGACAATAGGCTATTTCAAATGTAAAAAAATCAGCAAGTATAACTAACCACTCCCCTCCCTTGTGGAGGTCCTCGCAGTCATAGAGAGGCTTGATAAGCCTCGACGAGAAGACGAGCCTTTAGGCGAGGGAAAGGGGGAGGGTCTGTAGGTTTATCCGATAAACGGCTTAATGATAAACTTCCAGATATCATTAGCATTGACATAAATCATCAGTGCAAGGATGATACCCATGCCGACATACTGAGCACGCTCCTTAGCCTTATCGCTGATAGGGCGACGGATGATAGCTTCGATCAGGAGGATGAAGATATGACCACCGTCAAGGCCTGGAATTGGCAAGATGTTCATGAAGGCAAGTGCTACGGAGAAGAACGCGGTCATCGACCAGAAGGCCATCCACTGCCAGGTCTCTGGGAAGATAGAACCCATCGTGCCGAAGCCGCCAAGCGACTGAGCGCCTTCCTTGGTAAAGACGAGCTTGAACTGACGTACGTAGTTGTAGAGCATCGTCCAGCCACGCTGGATTCCTGCAGGAATCGACTCAAGGAACGAATAGCTGATATGGGTCAGACACTCTGGTCCGATCATATTCTTCATCATGATACCGATCTTCGACTCCTCAGACACCTGGACAGGCGCTGAGAGCACCTCGCCTCCACGCATGAAGAGCAGGTCGATACTATGGCCGGCATATTTCTTCAACTGAGCGATCACCTGATGGCTATAAGGGGTCATGACTGTATCAGCATAGTTGCAATACTCCTCATCGCCTAAGACCTCTACCTGTTCAATAACACCGATAATCGAGTCACCGACCTGGAGACCTGCATCACGGGCAGCACTGGCCTCACCTTCTTCTGGCAACATACCAATCACCATCGGATAGCTGGCCTCTACAAAGCTATCGAGCTGCTCTGGATTACGAAGGAACACCTGCCCCATCGTGTCTGGCAACGCGATCTTCACTTCCTGACCATTACGTAATACAGTCACATCATTGGCCAACAGCAATGAGCTGTGAATGTTGCTGAAGGTAACCTCCTTGCCATCGACCGCCACGATCTGGTCTTCTGGCTGGAAACCGATCTGCTGAGCATATTCGCTATAATGAACACCATAAGGGAGATTGGTAATCTCGATGACGTCCTTACCCCAGTACCAGCACATGCAGATGTAGATCAGACACGCGGTGATGAGGTTATTGATGACGCCACCAGCCATGATCATGAACTGTGCAAACTTGCCTTTCTTGACAAAGAGGTTATCTCCCTCCATGTCCTTGATGTCGTCGGCCGAATGGGTCTCATCGACCATGCCCGAGATGGCGCAATAGCCACCGAGCGGGATCCAGCCGATGCCATATTCTGTCTCGCTCGGATTAGTCTTCGAGCTGACTTTCAGATTGCAGATATAAAGGCCCTCTTTGTTCCAACGTAAGAGAGCAAACTGTGGAGTATCGAAGAACATATAGAACTTCTCAACGCCTACCTTAAAAAAACGAGCCCACATGAAGTGACCTAACTCGTGTACGAACACGAGGATACTCAAGGCCACAATCAGCTGTAGGGTTTTGATCAAAAATACTTCCATAATTTAAAGCCCCTATCCCCTGACCCCTCCCCCGAACGGTGGAGGGGAGTAATTACCATAGAGGCAAACAATAAATATTAAAAGATAAAAAAATTATTCAAAAAACGAAATGCGAACTGACTATCCACTCCCCTCCACCGCTCGGGGGAGGGGTCAGGGGGTAGGGGCTTTATTTGAGTAGCTCCTTTGCCCTAATTCTCGCCTCCGCATCAATCTCAAAGTAATCCTCCAGCGAAGGCTCCTTAACGAATGGCATGGCTGCGAGCGTCTTCTCATTGACCTCTGCCATCTGCAGGAACTTGCACTGGCCTTTGCGGAAGGCCTCGTTAGTGACCTCGTTAGCGGCATTGAGCACGCAGGTACGGTCTCCTCCCTGTGCCATGGTCTCGAAGGCGAGACGGAGGTTAGGGAATCGCTCCAGATCAGGACGTTCAAAGGTCAGGTTGGCATAATCCTCGATGCGGAGCTTGCCATTGATCTGACTTGGCATACGATCAGGATAGCTGAGTGCATAGGCGATAGGCACCTTCATATCAGGCTGACCGAGCTGCGCCTTAATAGCTCCATCGCTGAACTGCACCATCGAGTGAATGATGGATTGTGGATGTACGGCCACCTCTATCTGCTCTGCCGTCATGCCGAAGAGCCACTTGGCCTCGATGACCTCGAAGCCTTTGTTCATCATCGAAGCAGAGTCGATGGTGATCTTGGCTCCCATATCCCAGTTAGGATGCTTCAAAGCCTGTGCGGCGGTGACATCCTTCATCTGATCCATCGTGAAGGTGCGGAATGGACCACCACTGGCCGTGATGATGAGCTTATCGACAGGATTGTCGAGATAATGTGGCATATCTGGCTTGTCACTGTTCTCGATCCATGGGAAACAGCCACGAGCGATTGCCTCACCCTGCAGACACTGGAAGATAGCCGAGTGCTCAGAGTCGACAGGCAGAATAGGCACCTGATACTCGCGGCAGAGGCCATTGATCAACTGGCCAGCCACGACAAGTGTCTCCTTGTTAGCCAATGCCAACGCCTTCTGCGCCTTGATGGCAGCGACAGTTGGCTTCAAACCTGCAAAACCAACCATAGCGGTTACTACGACATCAATAGGACCCGCTGTCACTACCTGGCAAAGGCTCTCAGAACCTGTCCAGACCTTAATAGGCAGATCAGCTAAAGCGTCTTTTACCTTGTCGTAATAATTCTCATCGACGATGACCACGACCTCCGGCTTAAACTGACGAGCCTGCTCAATAAGCAGATCAGCCGAACGATGAGCAGTGATGGCATATACTGAGAAAAGATCAGGATGCTCTGCGCAAACCTCAAGGGTCTGCTTACCGATGCTACCTGTACTTCCTAAAATTGCAATTGTTCTCATATTTTTTTATTTTTTGCAAAGCAAAGGACACAATTCACCTTCGCCATAAAACGGTGCAAATATAGTCATTTTTTTCCAACTTTCGTTCGTATTTGCTCAAAAAACGAGTAAAGAAGAGGATTTTTCAACGTAACTATTTATAATATCGATTAAAATGGTTACCTTTGCACACAAAATTGCGAAAAACAAGTCACTTAAAGGCAATAAAAACAATGAATGTAGCAGTTCTTCTAGCGGGTGGCAGTGGCCGACGAATGGGTGGGCCTGAACCAAAACAGTTTATCACCATCCATGGCAAAAGCATCCTCGAACATAGTATACGAGCTTTTCACAGTCATGAGCAGATTGATGAAATTGTAATCGTGGCTCATGCTGATTATATCGACAGGATTTCTGAGATTGCTGCACCTTATCCAAAGGTGAAGCATATTGTTCCTGGAGGTAAAGAACGCTATGATAGCAGCCTTGCAGCGATAGGTCTATACTCTTCACTACTAGCATCTGACTCATCTCTGAATCTCTTGATTCACGATGCTGTACGTCCGCTAGTATCTCAACGAGTTATCACAGATTGTATTGAAGCGCTGAAAAGCTACAAAGCCGTGGATGTAGCCATCCCATGCACCGACACGATCGTAGAAGTAAATGCAGAAGGTCATATCTGTCACATCACCCCTCGTGCAATGCTACGCAACGTTCAGACTCCTCAGTGTTTCCGTCTTGAGACTATAGCAGAAGCATATAAGAAAGGCCTTAGTGACCCAAATTTCATCACAACCGACGACTGTGGCGTCGTGCATCGTTATCTACCAGAGGAACCTATCTTTGTCGTGACAGGAGACACCACCAACATTAAGGTTACATATCCTGAAGATCTGATTCTGGCTGAAAAGATTTTAGCACAATAAGCGACTGACACTCACGAAACTACTTTATATATTGAAATAATGAAAAAAGCAATCCCTATTACCCTTGGAATCATTCTCTTTTTGGGAATCATGACCTCATGGGTAGCGCCAAATATCGTCCGCAATTATGTCTGTGATCATGGACATGACATCTTAGGTCGAAAGATCGGAATCGAAGATCTTAAGGCCAATATCTTCACAGGTTTTATCAGCCTTGAAGGCCTTACTGTTTACGAAGAAGATGGAGTAGAACCTTTTATCCAGCTACGTCGTGTAGAGACGAATCTATCGATGATGCACTTGTTTCTTGGCGTCATCGATCTGGAAACCTTGCAGCTCAATCGACTCGACGTAAACATCCAGCAACGCGATACAGTATTTAACTTTACTGATATCCTACAGCGCTTCTCTGATCCGGAAGCGGAAGAGGAAACGAACTATGGTTATCCATTAGTTATCCGTGATATTGCTCTATCGCAGAGTAGCATCCATTATCAGGACCTTCTCGTCAGGAGCGATATCCGCATCAACGATATTAATCTGCACATCCCGGGCATCGACCTTCGTGATCTGGTAACCAACATGGGTCTAGACCTTGAATTTGTCGATGGGGGTAAACTCACCACACAGATGAGTTATAATGACCGTACACGTCACTATACCATTGAGTTACTGCTCAACGACTTTAGCATGGAAGGTCTCCTGCCCTACGTCCAACAGGCCATCTGGGCAGAAAAGTTGACAGGATTGGTCAACGCCGATCTGAAAATGGAAGGTAGCCTAAGTCACATTCTGGACTTCCATCTGACGGGTCGAGCCAATGCACGCGATATTTATATGGAGGATGATCGTGGCGATGTCGTGCTGAGCTGTGACAGTATCCTGATGGATGTACGTGAGATGAATCTACTTGAGAATCGCATCTCGCTCAGTCAGATGGTGGCACATGAGCCAACACTTTATATTACTTATGACAAGGACAGCCTTGATAACTTTGACCGCATGTCTAGAATTGCAGAAGAAAAAGCTGCAGAACTATTAGCGACATTGGTCAAAGAAGAAGATAAGGTAGCAAGTCAGCCAATACCAAGTGCCGATGAAGATTCACAGCCAGAATTCCAGCTTCGCATTGACCAATGTCAGATCCTGGAAGGAAGCCTCTTCTATCGTGATGAAGCGACAAGTGTCATGCCATTCAACTATCAGGTAAGTCGCATCAGCCTCAACGCTCCAAACTTCACGCTGAACGGTCGTAATCACTTGAAAGGAAAGGCTATTCTTGGTCAGACAGGTTCTATCACGCTCGAATATCATGGTCATCTGCAGGACGAGCGCAATATGCATCTCGACATACATGCTGCAGACGTAGAGCTCACCGATTTCTCTCCTTACACACTGCAGATGTTTGGCAATTCACTTGAAAACGGCACATTGGCTGCCGACATCACCATTGCCACACACGATGGTGCACTGGGTGGCAATGCAGTTTTCCTGGCCGACCAGCCTATGATCAGCAAGAAACATAAAGATATAAAACCTGAGATGAATGTACCTTTCCGTACGGCCATCAATCTCTTGACTGACCGCAATGGTCTGTGTCGCATCAGTGTACCAATTTCTGGAGACATTGATGATCCTCATTTCTCTTACAAACGAATTATCTTCCGCCTCATCGGCAAGCTTTTCGTACGTGCATGCACCTTTGGATATCGTCATAAGAACATTGCACAGGATTCACTCTTCCTCAATACATTATACAATGATTTCGATATCAATGAAATCAATATTGAAGAATTTGCCAATGATTCTATCGGAGAGGCTTTGCTCAAAGAAGACTGACAAGATTGTGGCGAATGCCACTACTCTCTTGTAATAAACAAAAAAGCGACTCTTCCACTTTTCAGTGGAAGAGTCGCTAATATTTTATTGTATATCGTTGTATCTAATTACTTGTTCAAACCATTGTTAGCGATGAGCCACTCTGCAATCTGTACTGCATTGAGTGCTGCACCCTTCTTGATCTGATCGCCTACGAGCCAGAAAGTAAGACCATTCTCGTTAGCGAGATCCTTACGTACACGACCTACGTAAACGTCATCCTTACCAGCGAGGAAGAGTGGCATTGGATAGGTCTTGGTAGCAGGATCGTCCATAAGCTGTACGCCCTCACCGTTACGGATAGCCTCCTGGAAAGCCTCTACACTTACAGGCTCCTCAGTCTCTACCCAAACAGCCTCAGAGTGGCTACGGAGCGAAGGAACACGAACACACATAGCCGAGCAAGCAGCATCGGTATGCATGATCTTCTTGGTCTCGTTAAACATCTTCATCTCCTCCTTGGTATAACCATTGTCGCAGAAGACGTCGATCTGAGGAATGACGTTATATGCCAACTGATAAGCGAACTTATCGACGGTTACAGGCTCATTGTTCAATACCTGACGATACTGAGTCTCGAGCTCCTGCATAGCCACAGCACCAGCACCAGAAGCAGCCTGGTAAGAAGCAATGTGGATACGCTTGATGTGGCTGAGCTTCTCCAGACACTGCAGAACCACTACCATCATGATGGTGGTACAGTTAGGATTAGCGATGATACCACGTGGACGGTTCAAAGCATCAGCAGCATTGCACTCAGGTACAACCAATGGCACGTCAGCGTCCATACGGAAAGCTGAAGAGTTGTCGATCATGACAGCGCCATACTTAGTGATGTCAGCAGCGTACTCCTTAGAAGTACCGCCACCAGCAGAGGTGAATGCAATATCCACACCCTTGAAGTCCTCAGGATTGTGGGTAAGCTCCTTGACAACGATATCCTTGCCACGGAAGTTGTAGGTACGACCGGCGCTGCGAGCAGAGCCGAACAAAAGAAGTTCATCAATTGGGAAGTTACGCTCAGCAAGAACCTTCAGGAACTCCTGGCCAACGGCGCCACTGGCACCGACAATTGCTACTCTCATCTTTCTCTTAAAAAATAAATATATAATATCAAGTGGATTATCGGGCGCAAAGTTAGGTATATTTTGACAAACACTTCCGTCGGCGCAATGAAATTATGCAAAAACGAAAGTAAAAACCGTTATTTTGCGCCAATCTGCCAAATCAAATTGGCATTCGCAATACATATTCTTATTTAGCAGCCGCACGACAAGCGTTCAGTACGCGGAAGAAATTAGCTCCCCAGATCTTGCGGATCATATCCTCAGTGTAGCCTTTCTCGAGGAGCTTCACGGTGATACGGATCATGTCGTTGCTACCCTTACAGCCGAGGACACCACCACCGCCATCGAAGTCACTACCGATGCCGACATGGTCGATACCAGCCACCTTCACACAGTGATCGATGTGAGCCACTACGTCGTCGATACTGGTCTTGGTGCGATCAGGACTCATATAGCTGGCGAAGATACAGATCTGGATGAC
>JAZUIL010000236.1:0-21914 GCA_045642245.1 Bacteroidales bacterium | reverse complement strand
AGCTGATATTCAATACATTTTACTCGCCATGATAATTAGCTTGAAAATAAGACTCTATCCATAGAAAGGTATATAAGTGGCATACCTCTTGGAGTTCATCTCAGGATTCTCATACTTAATCAAGCCACTCTCCAATGTGTCAGCTATGATGTGTGAAATCATCGAAGTTCCCTTGGAATCAAGACCGAAACGTTCACGCATGGTTTGATTGGTTACAGATATCTTGTCTTCGTATAGAAGGCAGGTATGTTGATAACAAGCCTGTATTCGTTCTTCCTTTGTCATTTCCTTAACATCTTTCTTAGGGTACAGGAAAACACGAGTATAGTCATCACCACTTTGTACTTTGTAAGCAGGTAATAGCATGGCTTCGATGGCCTCTACAGCACGATCATAACCACTCCCTCGTCGCTCGCAGAGATCGAGTTGCAGCATAAGTTGCGCCATTGCTTCGTTGCGAGAATGAGGAGGCAGGTCTATAAGGCGGTTTACATCATTGAGGCAAGCACCAGGGTTGGTCATGACGAGTCGATTGTCAAACACCTCTATCGTGATAGGCATACCTGTTATTGCAAAATCCTGATGGATACAAAGGTTTGCCGCCAGCTCACGTATAGCAACACGTGGATATGTTGGGATTGTAGTTCGCTTCACCTCAATATACTCTGTCCCCGTAAACTGCATTACGGTATCAATCAAATCTTCCAAACCGACTGCATAGCCAGTAGTCATCTTGTATTCAAGGCTTAAGACACGATTGTTAGAGCCAGCATACTTGCGTACAATCACTTCTTTCATTGCTAAAGAACCGAAGTCCTTCAACTTGTGAGCAAAGAGAATGGCGCCAAGATTGAGAATATTGTAGAGGTCTTCCTGCTGCTCAATCATGCCGAACTCCAGCATCTGCTCAATGATACGTTCCGTGTCCTGTGGAATCTTACGATCAATAAGCTCATACAATTTCTTATAATCAAGCAATTCAAGCACGCGTTCTGCCGAAATGCTACCACATGCCACACGCTTCTCAAAAGTCAAGCCATGTGACTGAGCAAGCATCTCGTGAACCTGCTCGCGAGACATCTTTACAGTATGACCTGCCGAACGGATATATGCCTCATAGATGTCTCGTCCTCGAAGGTAAACAGGCTTGTTCTGCTGTTCAGGGATACGAATGAAGAGAAGCGGATGCCCCTCGAAATCCAATACAGCATGTTCCACCTGGATTGACCACGCAAGGTTGTTTTTGGCGATATTGCCGAGAGTCTTGGTTGTCTCTTCAATCGTTTCCTTCGTGACATCCACAAAGGAGGCATCATCATTCACACCAAACACCAACACACCTCCTCCTTGCAGATTGGCATAAGCACAGAGATGCTGAGCCAGACGCTCTGTCTTGTTTGACAAACCGCCCTTCCAATCAATCTCATTCAGTTCCTGCGGCACAGGGTAGAGACTTCTACGTAATGCGTCTATTGCGCTTTCTTTCCAGTTACTCATAATTCAAACATTTATATTTTTATGGCGCTGTTCAGGCGTTAGCTTGTCTGGCATAAAAATATTATCTCTCCATTTTCCTATCAATAAGCTTCATGATCTTCCAGTACGCTGCAGATAGCAGCGTTCCTATCAGAAGACTCTTACCGATATCTTTCTTCGAGTTTTCCATAATCTTATTTTAAGAGTTCTAATACCTCCTCCATCTTCGTACAAACTCCATCAAATAGCTTATACATCAGTTCAATCTCTTGCTTAACAGGAATGTAGAAAACACCCTCCGCAAATTAGCTTGAAAATTGGAAACAGCTGATATTCAATACATTTTACTCGCCATGATAATTAGCTTGAAAATAAGACTCTATCCATAGTGCAGATAGCAGTGCTCCTATCAGAAGGCTCTTTCCAATATCTTTCTTTGAGTTTCCCATAAGATTTATATTCTCAATCTTTTATAATAGAATAAAAGTTATTTGGATTATCGAAGAAATCTTCATGACGCTCTACCTCTCTAAGAGCATCCGTCAGCTGATCCACCAACTCATTCTCTCTCCTAGAATCCTCTTCTGCCTGATCTAAATACTTATCATATTCATCCAGTTCCTTATCACACTTTTCTTCCTCAGCGTAATAATCTTTCCAGAACTTCTGATCCTCCTCACTCATTTTTGGCTGGCCTACCCATACTTTACGTACTTCAGGCCAGATCACAGAAGCAGGAATATGGTATTTCTCTACAAGTTTATTCACAAAGAACTCCAGCTTATCCTCCTGTACATACATCAAGTAACTCAGATCCACTGGAATCTTATAAGCTTCATTCTCTGATTGGCACATAGTATAAAGAATTATAAGTAAATAACCTTGCTGCGAATAGCAGACATATTCTTATGGCGCTGTTCAGGCGTTAGCTTGTCTGGCATAAAGATATTATCTCTCCATTTTTCTATCAATAAGCTTCATGATCTTCCAGTACGCTGCAGATAGCAGTGCTCCTATCAGAAGGCTCTTACCAATATCTTTCTTTGAGTTTTCCATAATCATTAATTAAGAATAAATAATCTTTGTTTTTGCTTGATTATGAAATAATCTGTTTGATAAGATTGACAAGTAATTCTTTTCTCTTCTCAATGAAACTCTCAAAATCCATGAAGTCTAAACTAACACCTACTGGAATGAGATGTGAATTCAGATTTATATTTTTATCTGTCACCCAATCCTTCAGAGGCTCATCATTCTTTTGTTCGTTCGTACTTCCATCCAAAAGCTGTAAATTCAAGATAGAGTTCCATATTTCTTTATTATTGAAGAATTCGAACTGTTCTTTACTCTTGAACTGATCTTCTTTCAGATTAGAGAATGCTACTGCAGGATGCAGATGATCCTGATGATAGATGATAGAGTCAAAACTCAAATGACTATATAACAAAGAAAGAATGGCATAGCAAGCCGAAGACTCTTTCTGTGTTTTTAATATCACCTCAATACCATCATCCGTCAGAGATAGACTCTTTGAATTATCTCCTGCAAATGCCTCCTTTATTTCTTCAAATGGGAAGGATTGTTCATTCAGATGTTCTTTGAGTACCTTTCTCACTCCAGTAAGGACACGATCCGGCTGACCACCGAAGACACCTCTCAAAAGAGAAATACAAAGCCATTTTCGCATAGACTTCTTTTCTTCAAGATGTCTGATATCATTACAGATATCATCCTCTATATGGTGATGATAAATATAATAGACGATTGGAATAATGGCATTTTTAGCTCTGAAGCTGTAATCATTGAAACCCCATTTCTTCAAAAGAGCAAAAGCCTGTTCAAAACATCTACGGATTCTACTCCAGTTATCATCAAACCGCTTTACGGTGTTTACATCGAAATTCTTAACCTTAAACTGAATATTCTCATTAAACAAAACAAGACAACATTTAAGGATCAAGTCAGATGATATTAGGAAGCCTTCACCATATACAGATTTAATCAACGCCTCAAACTCTTTTCTAGCATCCTTTTTCCAGTATGCAGTAGTATATGACATTAAAAGATTGGAGAAGCTAAGAGGCTCTCCTCCGCTGTTGGTTCTGATAAATATATCCAGTACCGTATCTAGATCTTGGTTCTCTTCCTGATAATAATTAATTAATGGCTTATCAAAGACTACGGAACGTAATTTGGTTAATGTCTCTAAAGCATAATCCATGTTGTTCCAACTTCTAGAACCGATATATTTTATAAGACTACTTAGCTCCTTATATTTATAAATTTCAGGAACTAAGAACCAGTCATCAGTTTCCTTAGCTTCAGCCAAATCATTTTGACATAAGAATCTGAAATTATATTGCATCTTCAAATCATTATCGCCTTCAATGCTATGATTCAGATTTATGTAGAGATGTCTTGTTGGAAGCACTTCCTCATTATCTTTCAGCCACAATCGTGGCATTCTATAAGCATAACTTCCTTTTAATCCTAAATAGATGGAAGTAAGTCTTTGTTGGCCATCAATGACAGCGATGAAATCATTAGAACCTGTAGTATTGATATAAGGATTCTCCTCTTTGAAGAACTGGCGATACTCTATCAAGAACTCATAGAACTTATTATTGTTCTTTATCTCTTCAGTAGTCACATTCCAGAACATGAAAGAATTGATTGGATAATCACGCATAATGCTATCAAACAAACGTTCAATCTGTTCGCTTGACCACACAAACCTTCTTTGAATAGCCGGCAACAACATCTTTCTGCTAGTGATGTCTGAAATCGCCTGAGCTATCGTTATAGGGGTTTTATATCCACTTGTTCTTATATCCTCCATAATCTTATTTTAAGAGTTCTAATACCTCCTCCATCTTCGTACAAACCCCATCAAAGAGCTTATACATCAGTTCAGCCTCTTGCTTAATAGGAATGTAAACAATTACCTTCTTACCAGCGCCACCAAACCATCCAGCTTCAGTATGTGCAGATCTGCCACATGGTAAAACAAGTACACAAGCGTCACAGCTCTTCATGGCCTCAACATCATTCTTAAATTGAGCCTCAGCCAATGGATGTGTCAGCTGACTCTTATACTGTTCTGGCGACCAATCCATGTAATCAGAATCAATCTCCGACCATTTGAAACCATGACCACCAGAAGGAGGATTCCTGAAGTCATACACATCATGGCCAGCCTCTTTGAGAGTCTTTACGACTTCTGGAAAGAATTCATTTCTCCAGCTGCTTGCTACGTAAATTTTCATGTTTTTATATCTTCAATAAATCTTCCAACTTCACAAAATAGTACGGATTCGAAGTCTGTCCTTTATAAGGCTTTACGTCATTCAGATTAAATGGGAAGCCAGAATACATCTTACTATTCTCATCATGCCCATTCAGGTTCAACATGAAATAAGCATTACGGTGAGGAGTATGAGGATATTTCTCACGTTTTTCATCACCTTGCATCAGCTGCTCCTTTGTAAGTAGAGAATACTGATTATTTACGATCTTATACAAACCATGACAGATGCTTCCCTTAGGCTTGAGAATAGCATATCTTGCCGTCATCAAGTCCGCTGGATTCTGCACATTCTCCAAAGGAATGTTATAGATTTTGTTTTTCCAGCACCAGTTCAGATGCTCCTCATCTGTAGTTCTGCATACCAGCACCACATCATCCAAATTCAGGACACCTGCAATACCGGCCTTTTCCTTAGCCTTAACAATTACCGGTTCAGGATTCTCTCCAATGCCACATTCTTCCACAATAAAGGCTTTACGGAGCTTTGCCAGCAATTCCTCATTATCCTTCTCCGGATCATTCTTATCAAGTGCCAAAGAATAATAATCCTTGTTTTCAAAAGGTGTATAGATTTTTCCTAGTACCTCCTGGAAGTGCTCCTTAATATAATCCTGAGCTATGACCGTAGGCTTAGCAGTCATGGCATAGAACTTATATTTCTCTTTCAGCATCGTCTGGATATGTTCGCGGAACATACCCCTAACCTTCTCCTTCCACTGCTCCTTCTGACTCTTGTTATTCCTGCCATACAAAGCTATGACAAAGAGGAAGTTCACATCATAATGAGAAATCAGGAACGTGTCACGATCGAAGAGACGATTCTCAAACTGGCTAGAGCTATAATCCTTCTTACCATTATCTGTAAGACGGATGTCATCTTCCATCTTCAGGTTATTCTGTTGTGCAGAGATAAAGAAGTTTGGAATGATGTTATAACCCTCCGTCACATCATCACGCAACTTATAATGATCTTTCTGTTCCTTTATGGCCGCAGCAGATTTATCATTAAAAAGGTCAATGTTCCACTGTATAACATTCCTTGCATAGGTGAACTGCTTATATACAGAGTTCTCCCCCACTACATGACCACGCTTATAGTACTTTGAGTCACCAATATAATAAATTGTCTTATCCTGATCATCCTCCGTCAATGCCAGATCCTTATA
Organism: Bacteroidales bacterium; assembly: GCA_045642245.1. Classification (GTDB taxonomy): domain Bacteria; phylum Bacteroidota; class Bacteroidia; order Bacteroidales; family UBA3663; genus Liminaster. The sequence continues at coordinate 15,965 of JAZUIL010000236.1, read as the reverse complement.
GCGGTAGATATGATCCACCATCTTTCCATCCGGCTGTTCCTTCAAAGCTCGCAGGCGCTTATTATCCTCCGGAATCTTCTCACCTACCAGCTCATCAATGATCGACTCAAAGACGATATTGAAATTCTTCACCAGCAGATATTCCTTATCATCTGTCTGCACATTGATCTTCTTACTCTGGTCGAAGAAAGCATAGCAGAGTTCCCACAGGTAGAGCGCCTTGTCAGAGAAGTATTTATACTTGATCTGCATCATCCTCGCCTTACCCTGACCTTTCATGTAGTTCTTGAACTTCTCGCCCGTAATCAGAGGGAAGTTCACATTGATCTGCACTGGGAATCCATAGGTTTCCCTCATGTAGTTCAAGATAGAGAAGAAGATGACGAGCAGCTCCTCGTCGAAGTTGATCTGACGCTTCTTATTGACCGGATCCAGATACACCGGACATCCATTCTGCACAAAGGCCTGGCTGTGCGAAATGGTCTTTGTCCAATTGATCTTATTAAAGCCAGAGTGAATGTTTCGCAAAACAAAGAAGAAGAAATCCTGATTCTCGCGATTGAACTTCTGTAATGCCAGCAGAATGTCAAGGAACGTATTACATTCTCTCAACCTTCCTTTACTCATCTGCTGCACCTGCTGACGGTATACAATACCATTCTCCTTTACCGAGTCATTATATACCACAATGGCTCGATAGATCCAGACAGAGAGCTCATAGATGAAATCATGTTCCACCTTTTCAAGTGACTTCTGTTCTTCAAGGTCAATGATCTCTTCAGGCGTATATTTACCAAATACCAGCTCCTCACCATTCACATCCTCCATCAGTACCTTAGGTAGGATAAAGACACAGTCCTCCAATGCAGGATTATAGAAATATCCTACATAATTAACGCTCACTTTTCCTTCCACATTCCTCAGGTTTGAGATACCTTTCAGAATAGGATCTACAAGCTGCGCTTCGTACTGATGTTCTTCAATGAGAATCTGCATATTTACTCTTTGACCTTATATTTTTGACGCGGATCAGTAGGATTTCCAGGGAAAAGCATTTCAATTGTTTTGTCTGCGACTAACAATGGTATAATATTATTCCTAAGATAAGAATAACTCTTCCCCGTTTTTTGGACAATCTCCTCTATAGATATCCAGTCCTGACATGTATCTATAATAAGAGCTCTCATCTCCGTTTTCGACAATCTCTTTTTTGTGGAGCTTGCACTATTATTTCTTTTAGAGCTTGCACTATTATCTCCAGAGCTTGCACTATTACTTTCCCCAAAGCTTGCACTATTATCATCGGAACTTGCACTATTATCACTAGAACTTGCACCATTATCGACCATATTCAACCCGATGTATTTGTTGCCTGCTTTAGGAAGGAAATAACGTGTTCCTCGACCATAACCCTCCGATACTAACAATTCTTTTTTTACCATCAGTTTCAAAAGGTCCGAAATCTCTGACTTATGCAAATCCAAAGAATATCTCAACCGTTCATTAGTTACATAGTCTTCATCACTAGCTAAAGCGAGGACCGCCATAACTCTATGGTCGAAATAGTTTGCTGAAAAACCGAATTGTTCAGTCAACCTCTGTTTCGCATTATCAGATAATAATGATTCCATTGGCATGAACAACGTAACCTTATCCGGACCTGTCTGTTCTTCAATTCGAGGAGAACGCCAATTGGATTCTCTCCAACCTTTCATAATTTTGTCAGACCCACTACCTGCTTTTTCTGCTGTACCAAGCATTGCAAACATTTTCTGAAGCGACTTATTTCTGCACACACTTTCACCTCCTGTATAATATTGGTCTTTTGACACAAGCAATGTACCAGGATTAGAAAACACGAAACCATTCGTATTCAGCTTTACTACTAACGAAGCATTTACACTATAGTCAGCGTGGATACAAAGATTGATAAGAGCCTCTCTAATCGCAATATGAGCAGGAGTCTCATCTCTACGAATATTATTCTCCAGATTAAAAGGCTTTGGCAAAACTGATTGAAGGCGTGGAAGCACCTTATAAACGAAGTTAAAAAGATTTGCCTCCCATGTACCATCTGCATGTATACGATTAGTCCATCGGATATCTTCATCTTCAGTAAGGCGCTCCTGATAATCTGGATAGAAATTCGGGCAGCACTCTTCATCTGTAATAGATAAAGTCTTGCCAAACATTAATAATGCAGCCACCGTCAAGCCTTCTTCTCCTGTCTGGCGATCTTTTCGATAACCTCCTAGCATCTTAAGAAGTTCAATGTCTGGCAAAGATAGCCAAGGGTGATCTGGAGAAGACAACTTGAACAGTTGTCGATACCGGTTCAAAGCATCACTATCAAGATCTTCTAGTCCAAAGTTTCTGAGGATACGGCTATCTGCAGGATGGTTGCTATCTGCATCCGCAAACATTCTCCTCACTTCTTGCTCCGTACATTTATAATCACCCTCATAGTTTCTTTTAAATGTGCCAGTAAAAGGGTTTGTCGTGCGATATACAGGACGCTGTTCTCTTTCTGCACGAGGGACAAAGAATAACATAAATTTATATCCTTTGTATTCCTCCTCAACAACGTCACTACTCTTTAACAGATTACTGCTGATAGTAGAACGATTATTGACATTATTCCAGAAATCCTTGCGATATTTTTCAATCTGCTCATTAGTCAATCCATCCAAAAATAACTTACCCTTTTTTTCTGCGACGCCAAAAACAATTGTACCTCCATCGGTGTTTGCAAATGCGGAATAGGTGTCCCAGAAACTATCCGGAAAACCTCCAGCTGCACTCTTAAACTCAAGGTCATCACTCTCGGATTGGAGCAATAAAGTGTCTAAGAAATCATTAAAATCTTTTATGACACGTACTTCTACCATACTTTTCTAATCCTAAAAAGTTCTTCAATGAGGATCTGCATTATCTATAGATTTCAATCTCCAAATCAAGAGACAATTCTGTCTTGAGCATATTTAGCACATTGATCAAAGTTTCATCTGCAGCACCCTTGACAAAATAGTATCCGTCTTCTTCAACGTATGAATAGTTCTGAGCATTTTCAATGGCATCATATTTTACGGTTGAAGCTAAAGGACTGTTCCTTCTCTTAAACTTACAAGACTCAATAAGAGGAGCTGCCTGTGCAATGCCAATTCTTCTTAATGTCTCCAAATAGACATCAAAATGTGTCATATCCTCAGTACTTAATCTGAAACCGTCAAGAGTTACGGCTTTGATAAAATCATGTTTACCCTCTTTCTTGCCTCCATCCACAGCGATAGCGTCCTCTTCTTCCTGCGAGATTGACTGATCTGACACAATAATTGCTGTCAATTTTAAATTTGTCAGGAACTTCTCCGCCATCTCTTCATTGATCTTACCATCAGCCATGAAGAACTTGCGGAACGTCAAAGGCTTCTTCTTGCCGTCTTCCTCATATTTGAACTCATCACGATCAAAGCCATAATCCTTGAAGACATCATTCCAGAGATAGAAGATCACCTTTCCTACGAACTTCTCCGCAGTAATCACACCATTCTCAGCCTTACAGAAGAAATAGCCAAGCTGCTTATCCTCAGAGCTGGTCATCTCCTCCACGATCACATTCACCTTCTCCAGGAAGCTCCACCAGTCATAGCTATTGCCATTCACGTCAATGCGATACCCCTTACCAGCATCACTGATAGGCGTATATTTCCAATCCCAACGACGCTTGAATGCAGAGTCGATAGGGAACAGCGACTGGTCACTGGTGTTCATGGTGGCCCAGATATAGAGGGTTGGAGGCAGACACATTTTCTTTCCTTCCCAGATCTCCAGGATATCAGATTTGTCAAGCGAACAATCCTCATCAAAACCTTTCTTTGCAAAAGTCTCTTCCAGATAACGATGCAGGTCTTCATCTGGAGATATCATATAGCTAGAGAATCCTCGATCATCACGATCAAGCAACTGGAAGATATCTCCAAAGATCTGTGCACAGTTACCTCTGTTGATCTCCTCAATCACCAGATACACAGGTTTCTTCAAATCCTTCCAGGCCTCAACGTATGCCTCTGTGAAAGCTTGTGGGATGAAGTCATATTCGATCTTCTTCTCCACTACAGCATTTCCTTCTTTGTCTTCCACTGCCACGCTCTTTGTGCCAATCACCGTCATGGTTGGCACTTCTCTCATCACAGGCTTATAAGCTCCCACAAACGTAGAATAGTCGCTATCTGGATGGAAGGTGGTACGTATCACCTTCTGACCCTTTGTTTCTTCATCTATACCATGAGATTTGCCGGTACCAGGAGCACCGTAGAAGATCTGCTGGAGAGGGCCATTAATTGTTACTGCCATTTTATTCTTTGGAGATGATATTTCAGAAAGCGTAAAATAATTATTCTCATCTTTTCCTATTACAAACCTACCATTGTATGCAACATCAATAAATTTCTTAAACTCTGGCAAAGTCAAAGGATATGTACCAGTTTCGTTCCATTGATTACTAACATAAACAGTTTTTCCCGCTATTTTAATAGGATCTTCAAACCATCTTGTTGTTGCAACAGAGTTTCTAGCTTTAATATCATCAAGTGTTGTTTCTATTAAAATACCGACACAAGTTTCAGGGAAATCCTCTGATGCAAATTTAATCATAGTTCCCTCAGATCTATATCTGCCTTTTGATTCAACCATGAAAGGAGTCAAATAATGAAGCTCCTCTTTTGATTCCAAATAAGAAAAAACCTTGTAAACAAATAGGTTTAATTTTTTTTCGGATAGGCATGTGGTCATAACTGATTGGTAGGCACTAAACTGTTCATTCAACAAAGCAGCAACACTAGGATTTTCTCCAAAATAATTCCACAGTGTTGCTATATACGACTGTGAATTATTTACGACATTTGCAATTGCTAATACAGCTGAAGTTAAACAGTCTCCACGATCAAGAGATTTTCCATCTTTTGCAGCACCTGCAGTCCACCAAGAGTAATCTGTTGCAAATAATACCAAATTAGCTTTGTCATCTGAAGTTAGATTATCAGATGACAAAATATTTGCAGTTATCTTTTCTTTATCTTTTGATTTAAGAATATCTTTATCGACAATTCTCAGTAAAGTCTTGCGATATTCTTCAAAAGGGATATATAAAGGAGACAGATAAGCCGCAATATAAAACCAATTGTTGCTAATGTATATTTTCTGTCCAAAAGAGTTTACCACCAATGTGGTTGTTTCTCCATAAGACAAAGTATCATTTCCAATTTTAGTTACAAGTTGCTTAAAACGACTTGGCAACTGGCAATCAAGTCCACTAAAAAGACTTAACTGATCCTTCAAGTTTTTTACAATACTATTAAGATCTTGTAGCATTATAATAATTGTTTAATGATTTCTTCAGATAATCTTTTAATCACAGGCACAGCCACACTATTACCGAACTGATGATAAGCCTCTTTTTTAGATACAACTATTTTGAATGGTATTTGCTCATGAGTTGTACACTGGGTATCTTCATTTGCCCAACCACTTCCATCAATATTATAACCTTGTAATCTTCCAGCTTCAACAGGAGTCAGTTTTCTTGGATTCAGGCCGAACCTTGATTGATCTATTAAGATTTCACTTCCATCTTTATAATAACGTGCAGAAATAGTACTACTGTAAGGAGCATTAGACTTAAATAATGAGTATCCAAAGCCTTTACCGCTCTCCTTATTTCTTTTCTTTCGTTCTTGATGACCTATCCATAAACGGTCACTGATTGTAAAGCTTGAATCTATGGATGATCGAGGCTCAAAAATGTCACTTATTTTTGTTTTAATAGCTTTCTCTGCAACTACTGTTTTGTCATAAATTGTATTTCCTTCTGCATCTATACCATAAGGGAAATGAAAATCTGCATCAGGGAGTTGCGACTTGTCCCACGCTATTATGAACAAACGCTCTCTGTTTTGAGGTACTCCAAAATATTTCGCGTTAAGCACCTCTATCCTATAGTCATATCCAAGTTCAGAAAGTGTTCCTAAAATCACTTCAAGAGTATGACCTTTATCATGGTTTTTCAACCCTTTGACATTCTCCAGAAACAAAACTTTAGGTGCATTTCCAAGCTCTTTCTTGTACTTTACAATATTAGCGATGTTGAAGAATAGCGTGCCTCTAGTATCCTCAAATCCTTTTCTTAATCCTGCTATAGAAAAAGCTTGACAAGGAAATCCCCCACAGCAGACATCAAAGTTTGGAATATCTTTGGGATCGGCGTCGTTGATATCCTCATTGAAAAACTTGTAGTTCCCTTTTTCGTCTTTCGAAAACAATTCAGGCTGAATTTCATTGTAATTTGCTTCGTAAGAAATGCGAGCATACTTATCCCATTCACTAGCAAAGACACATTGTCCCCCTACTGAATGCATCGCTTGGTGAAAACCTCCAATACCAGCGAATAAATCAATAAATCGAAAAGATTTTTTCTTCAGATTTATATTCATTGAGATTAAATGAATTATTATGGTTTAATAACCGAGTTCTTTAGCTTGTTCAAGTATTCTCAGACCTGAAATTGCTTGTTTAAGCGTAAACATTTGGTTACGCGCCTTGTAAGTACCAAAGCCAAATGCCATCTTTCTGTCAAGTGGTGCCAGCTTGTTATTTGCTTTTGCCCATTTAGCTATATCATACCAAGTATCAGAGCTAATTGCCCACGCCTGGTCAATCTTTGCTTGCTGTGCTGGAGTAAGTTGTTCTACGTCATCTGCAGACTTCTGTCTTAAAACTACAGGAGATAATCCTGAAAGTGCATCTAGTTTTGTAACAAGTGTCTTCCAGCAGTTTATTTTCTTTGTCCATTCTCCGACATTTGCCATATTTGAGCCATTGCTTGACGAACCTGTCAAATGGCTCCACACTACAGGAATCAAACCATCAATATAAGTCTCAAGCTCTGGCTGAATAGCCTGATGTTCCCAGATCCAGTTCAGATTCAACTTTCCCTTGGATTTATATGAAATAGCAGCTGTAATATAAGCATTCATGTTTGCCTTATAACCTCCCAGTTTCTTGCTTAGCACAATCTTATCAATTGCATTGAAAAGAATTGCCTTGGCAATGGTTTCTTTGTAGTATTGCTCTGAGACAGTGATAGGATTCTTCTGGAAATTATCGACAAAGGCTTTATAGTTCTTTTCACCACCATTACATACAGTGTTTGGCAACATATCCCAAGCGTTGATATACTTCGCAAGCTCCGTCTTGTTCATACGCTGCTTCTTCGGATACATATTCTTGAACTGTCGTTTCAGATAGCCAGTTTGCTGACCTTCATCCACACTATACTGACCACGTGTACGCTCAAAATACCATTTGGTAATAGGCTTAGCACTTCCATTAGGAACCCATGTATTGCGCGAGAATGATTCGAGAGCAACAAGATATGGATCGTTTGCAGAGAAATCTGAGTTCTTAATTGCTGTCTGACTGTTGGCAGAGGTAGAAATATTTGGGACAATCAGATTTGCCTTTTCCTCATCTTTGATAACAGAGAGTTTCATAGCTACATTGACCTTTGAAAGATCTGTACCAGCTTCTGCTACAGCTGCTATACTTGCAGTCGTCTGACCACCGTTGACAATCTGCCAACCCGAAATCGTATCAATATAACAAAGGCCATCGCTTTCCTCCAAGGTTACAGAGGTAGCAGTCGTTGAAATACCGTTGTTATAAGAGAAGAACATATCCGGTTCTTCCATCAACGTCTTTCTGATACCCTTATTGACCTTACCCTTGAACTGGAGGAATGTTCGTACATTCTTTTCTAGTAACGACTGCTGATAGGTCTTGAAGATGGCTGCTAATGTCTTACCAGGAATGATGGCAAGATAAGTATCAACATCAGGATTATAGCTATCAATCTTCAGACACTGAAGGTGTACGCCGTATGTGGTCGGGAAGTCAATCTCAATCTTCTCTTTGCCAGCACGAACTCTGTCCTGCTGATAAAGACGCTGCATATCCCATACATTTCGCTCTATGGCTACTCCTGGAAAATCTGTATGTTCAAAGCTCTCTGTTGCATAATCACTCTGTCCGTCTGTGATTACAAACAGATGTACACCCTGAATATCTTGCTTTACAGACTGAATAAGGTTCTGTAGCTCTATAATTTCTTCTGAAGGCCCCTCTACTTTCTGAAGTAAAGTATTCTTCATACTCTTAGAAAACACATACGAAAGCTTATTCAATGAAGAGCTGATCTTTGGTTTTGGAAGAGTTGCCAAAGGCTTTTCGGCCTTAACCAAAAGATATAAAGAAAGGATATTCTGCTCCTCATCATAATCATAAGCCGAGCAAGCAGAATCACCATGCTGGAAAGTACAGAGCTCTGGAGCAAGAGCATCTCCTGCATCAACAATATATTCTAAAGCTTCTGAAACAAACTCTTCATTAGGATCTACGCCATCAATTTCTACGGTGAGATCAATACTTTCTTGAAAGTTTTCAGCAAATTCTTTAAGATCCATAGTAATTATATTTTAAGGGGGGTTATTCTAGAAGAATTCTCTCGGAGATACTCCGAGTCCCTGAGCCAGCTTTACAATCGTGTTTACTGTAGCGCTTTTTTCAGCTCTCTCAATCGTTCCGATATAAGTTCGATTAAGTTCACAAGCAGCAGCAAGCTCCTCTTGCGAGAGACCTTTCTCTACTCGAAGCGCTGCTAAGCGTCTTCCAAATTGTATGTTTGCTTCTGTTTTTTCTTTCATGGGTTTTTTATTTTGTTTTTCGGGGGCAAATATACATCTTTTATATACGCGCGTCAACCGACTAAAGGTAGAGTTTTTCTATCTTTAGTCGGTATTTGCATAGTTTTTCAATAAATCTTTATGAATTTAGAAAAAAACAACAAAAAAAGGTAGCAAACCTCACGGCTTACTACCCGAAATTATAAAACACTTATTATGATAAAACGCTTTTCATTTGCGCGATCTTATCGCTGCAAAGATAGAAACAATATCTGATTTTTCAAAACAAATATAAAAATTAAATCAGACAACTCTCACGAGCTATCTGATTCCAAGTAATGGAGACGCCCCCTTGCGCTCCATTTTCATCTTAAAGACGCTGCAAAGATGGTGGAATTTTTTCATTCCTCCAACTCTTTTCGCATTTATTTTCAGGAATTAATGTTTATTACGCTTTGAGGAGTCTTTTATGATATGTAATATCTGAAAAAGCCCAGATTTTAACATATAATTAGGATTCGATACAAAAAAGTTACCCTGTCTATGATAACATAAACAGGATAACCAAGCAAATAACATAATTACCGTTTATTTCTGAGTATTCTGATCGTGAGATATATCTGCTCCTCATCTGCCTCATCGGCGTTGATGCGACTGATTCGACATTCGAAGATCTCGCTCCATCCCATTTCTAGCAGTGGCGCCAGTTCTTCGTTTTCGCCTCTTGGAATATAGCCGAGGTGGAACTCTTCTACTTCGCCTGTCTGTTCATCACGGCGATTATACATCACGGCCACGGCGTGGTCATCATAATGGTTGTCTGCATCGCGCTGCAGCGTCAGAAGTGTTCCTACCTTCAGTTCTTCCCACACCTCATCTACGTCATAATATTTACGTCCTGCCAGATGGCATTGTTTGAAGTATAATTTCTTTGCTTTCATATCGTTAATCTATTAATTGTAATACTTATCGAGGAAGGCTTCGAGACGGCCTTTACAGACACAGGTGGAGATCTTTCCTGGTGCTACGGTATCGATCACATACCAGAGGAATGACTGCGGTACGTGGTACTTGTCTGCAATCTCCTGCCAGTCGACGATAGCGTTCAGATGATGAAGTGCGAGCTTGGCCTGATTGGCGTGGCCGTAGCTTCTGGCCAAGTCGTATACCCAACGCTTCTCTATGGCATACGCTTTCATGGTACCCGGATCAGCAAAGGTCTTTCCGTACTGGAAGTACCGGCATCGACCAGAGAGCTTCTTGATCTTGCCGATATACTCGCGGAAGTCATCGATCAGGATTCGCATCTCTCCTGGCAAGTGTTTCAAAGCTTCCTGCTTCATCCATTCGGGGATTCCCCAGATACGTTCGGCCACACTACCTACGATGGCTGCCAGCGTGTCTGCATCAGCGCCATGACTCACAGCTTTGCGGATGGCATCTTCGAACGAATCGCTCTCACAGAGGATTCGCATGGCTACAGGGACGGTGCCACGACAAGTCTCGTCGAACTTATTACGTGTCTCGCTCAATGGCTGATCGAACCATCGCTGATAGTGGAAGGCTTCGACGGTGCCAATGATCCGTGGACGGAAGGTGTAATTGTGTCATCGGTATAACTGCTCTTCTCTGTAAACAGGGGGAAATGGTAATTATTGGTCGGATTGAATTCCCATGCACTGCCAACGATGTCTCCGATAATTGCTCCTAACATGATGAAGAAAAATTAAAATGTAAATGTAAAAGTAAAAACGCGAAATGTAAAATATAAATGTAGAAAACCGGTGGTGTTTTATTGCAATTGCACCGCAAAGATAGAAGGAGGTTGTACAAAATCGTGGCACATGTTGAGAAAAAATTTGTCTTTTTTGTTTTTTTCTTTATATTTGCCCCATCAAAATCATTATTCGCTATGAAAACTCACCTTATTTTCCGTCAATATACCTGGCTCCTGAACACTATCTTCCGCGCTGGCAAGATCTCGCTCGATGAAATCAATAAGCGATGGTTGGCCACGGAGATGAGTGAAGGTGTGGAGATCCCCCGATCGACGTTCAACCATCATCGTAACGCCATCGAAGAGATGTTTGGCATCTTCATCGAATGCGACCGCAAGGATGGTTATAAATATTATATAGGTAATCCGGAAGACCTGCAGTCGGCCAACATTCAGCAATGGCTGGTCAATTCACTCTCGGTGAGTACGCTCCTGGCTGACAGCCGTGATCTGAAGAATCAGATCCTGCTGGAGGACATTCCGAGCGGTCAGACGTTCCTCGAACCTATTCTCCAGGCCATAAGAAACAAAACACAGATCAAGGTGACTTATCAGCGCTTCGGTAAGGATGAAACGTCGACTAAAGTCATGAACCCCTACTGTGTGAAGCTCTATCACCAGCGCTGGTATCTGGTGGTGCACGTACCAGCTTCGTCACATCAAAGTCTGACTACCTATGCGCTGGATCGTATCCGCGATCTGGAACCTCTGCCAGACACTCACTACACGATTCCTGAGGACTTCAACGCGGAGAAGTTCTTCTCTGACTACTTCGGTATCTTCGTCGATGAAAGCAAGCCTGTGGAGCGTATCGTGATCAGAGCCTATGGCCTGCAGCCTGATTACCTCAGGACGCTGCCTCTACACGCTTCGCAGAAAGAACTGCAGACAGTAACTGACGCTGATGATCCGTACACCGACTTTGAATATCGTATGGCCGTGACCTATGACCTCGTCGGTGAACTGATCTCGAAGAACGCCTATATCGAGGTCATAGAACCTGCCAGCTTACGTCAGGAGATGAAAGACTTGCTGCAGAGGACGGTGAATAGATATAATAAATAAGATACCGGAAAATCAACGGGCTCAAAATTGAGCCCGTTGATTAAAAGGGGAGCGCAAAACGCGCCCCCCTAAAGGGTGGTCGAAACGACATTCCCCTTTATCTCATACCGCATCCGGAATATCCAACGAAAATTCCTTGGCGATCAGCGATTTCAGCTCTGCGCTTCGTTTTTTCTTCTGAAGGGTTCGGTCGGATCCGGCTATGGCTTTGACGAACGACTGATCGTCGGGGAAGCGATAGCTGACGTAGGTGTGGCGCTTCATGCCGATCTCGCGCAGATGGAAACGCTCAGTGACTTGCGCAAACAGTCGCTCGAAGACGCGTCGGGTGGTGAATTTCTTATACAAGGCTTCAAGCACAGGATCCTGCAGCGCGTTCTCCAGCTCTGACGCCGATTTGCACCCGAACATGCGGCTGCAGATCTCTACACGCGTGGTGGCTACGAAGGCTTTGTTGCCGAGCTTTGAGCAGATTCCCATGTGCATGGCCAGCGTGGCGTAATCATCGAGTGTCAGTTCGTTTCTGGTGTTCAGCAGATTTTTTGCCATGGTGATCGAGATAGCGATATAAGGATCTTTTTCGAAGCGATTGTAAAAATGATTATCTCTGGCATAGGTGATAATATCGGAGGCAAGACTATCGTCGAGCTTCAACTCACTTAAAAGGTCGGCTAATTTCCCGAAAGTCATATACAAGTCCTTGAGTTCAGGATCGTCTGACAGAATTTGCTTACTCCAATATGCTATTTCAGATAAATAACGTATTTTTTCTTCAACTTTTTGAGCTACATCACGAATGAAATCAGGACTACAATCGCCAATAGACATTCCGTAATTAAAACTCATATTCAAGCATGTATCCTCGTCTGTCTTCATCTTCTTGGCCGACGTATAGAAGCCTGCATAGAGGAAGTGATGCAGAGGCATCGAATCGGTAAGCAGCAATCTGACGGCACTGAGTGGAACAAGGAGGAAGTGTGGTTTCTCCTCTGGCTTGGGTGGCTCCTGGTTAGGCAAAGGCTTCGGTTGTGGACGCTTTTGGGTTGTTTTTGTCATAATTTCTTTTATTACATGTTTGTTTATTGTCCGAAACATTATGATGTGTTCTATGATGGCATGATACCGACAAAAAGATGTACATCTATAATATTTAATAAATTTAATATATCACACCCTAAGTGTGATATTATATCGCTTCTGAGTTTTGCATCTTTGGGGATGCAAAACAGAAGCTAATAATATAAATAATAGCTGACCACAAGGCGTACCTATGGCTGTTGTGGTAAAAAAGATGTGAAACAATAAGTGAATGATCTCGTAGTTAATTTCAGGTTTCAGTTAAAATGTAATTCGGTAAAATCTTATCAAAAAAATAATAATTCTTTCAAATAATAATTCTTATAATCTAATCTTGTCGTTTTCAGTTCTAAGATGAAGCCTTTAATTATGGTGCAAAGATGGTGGAAATATTTCATTCCACCAAATTATTTGCCATTTATCTTCAGTTTTTTACGTTTTATTTTTTTTACGACGGCTGTTTTCTCCTTTTGAGGCAGATATTGGGAGACAATCTTGATAAAAGTACTAAACGATTTTCAAATGTCCGATTTTAAACCAATAAATTCAACATCGCGTACCTGATGTTGAAATTATTGAGCGTGGCATCCTCTTTTGCGTACTCGATTGTGGATGCCACGCCGTAAAATGTGCCGTCACGATTTCGTTTGGTCCTATTTTACATCGAGAAAGGTACTTCACGATTTCGTTTGGACTTATTTTACATCATGAAAGGTATCTCACGACTACGTGCAGAAGATCACTCTTCGGGTCAATCAGAATCCTAAAGGTGCTGTGTTGACCACTGAAGTGAAGTTCCCTAAAGCTCCGAAGGATAGCGAGGATGTCGTTCCTCAGTGTTTCATGACATCGACAAAGACGGATTGGGCCGACGAACTTCAACCTATCACTCAAAAGTATTCACACTTCGAAGGTTGGGTAATGCAGCATCAGTCGAATACCAACTGGTGGACAGAAGGACTTGGCGGCACCGAACAGAATGGTGCCGTGGCTCCGTAATAATGAAGAATAGAGAAAATAGAGAGATACTTTTAATTAATGGCACAATGTTATTCAACAATCATTAGCCTCTGAAACTATGATGCTAAAAAAGATTAACGAGGGAAAAAATTCCCTCGTTAATTTTTGTCTCTCACAACGATCATCGATAATACTTATCGAGGAACGACACGAGCTCCTCCTGGCTGTTGCTGGTGGCGGATCGCGACGGTGAGATGGTCTCGATGACGTACCAGAGATAGGACATCGACACACGATAACGATCGGCGATCTCCTGCCAGTTGACGGTGGCACTCAGTCGGCGGAGCGAAGCCTTGGCTTCTTCGCCATAGCTACGACTTCTGGCCAGGTCGTATACCCAACGCTTCTCGATGGCATAGGCTTCACCGGCGTACTGGCAGGCGAAGGTCTGTCCGTAGCGGAAATAACGGCATTGAGCCGACAGTCGCTGGATCTGGACGACGTAGTGGCGGAAACGTTCGATCACCATTCGCATCTCCATAGGGATGTATCGCATGGCTCGCATCTTCATCCACTCGGGTATTCCCCAGATTCGTTCGGCCACACTGCCGACGATGGCTGCTAAGGTGTCGGCGTCAGAACCATGACAGACGGCCTTACGGATGGCGTCTTCGAACGAATCGCTATCGCAGAGGATTCGCATGGCAATGGGGATGGTGCCAGGACACGTCTCGTCAAACTTGTTCTGTGTCTTATAGAGCGGCTTCTCAAACAGCTGCTGATAGTTGAAGGCTTCGACCGTTCCTTCGATACGTGGCTTGTAATAATACTTCCGATCGCCGAACATAAGACCATCACAGACGGCCTGCATGGTATAAGCGACGGCCTGAGCGCCTTTGATCCCCTCTGGATGGCTGTGTGTACACTCGGCACTCTTACGTGCATGGTAGAGGATGTCGGCCACATCGGTATATACCCAACTGACCGGACTTACGCGCATGGCACTGCCACTACCGAACGAATTGTATGGCGCCGGATTGTCGACCAACCAGCGTCTGAAGTTGCCACCATAGCCTCCTTTCGGATGTGGATACTTCGTACACCACATCCGGAGATATGAGCCATAGTCTTCACTTCCGTGTAGCACCGCGTCTGCCACAGCCACGGTACACACAGTATCGTCAGTATAGCTGTTCTTCTCTGTGAACATAGGGAAATGATAATTGTTGGTAGGATGACGATCCCACGCGCTTCCTACGATGTCTCCGATAATTGCTCCTAGCATGATTGTATGAATGTAAAAAGTTAATGTGCAAAAATTCTGGGTGCAAAGGTAGAGGGTGGATGTGCGGGAATTAGGGGACAAGCGTGTTAAAAAAAATTAATACACCAGACATCTAATCGAGATGCCTGGTGTATCAGTTTATAAAAAGCGTCTATTGTTATATTTTAGAACATCAATTGTTTACTTAGCAGCCGAACGGCAAGCGTTCAGTACGCGGAAGAAGTTAGCACCCCAGATCTTGCGGATCATATCCTCGGTATAGCCTTTCTCGAGGAGCTTCACGGTGATACGGATCATGTCGTTGCTACCCTTACAGCCGAGGACACCACCACCGCCGTCGAAGTCACTACCGATGCCGACATGGTCGATACCAGCCACCTTCACACAGTGATCGATGTGAGCCACTACGTCGTCGATACTGGTCTTGGTGCGATCAGGACTCATATAGCTGGCGAAGATACAGATCTGGATGACACCGCCATTCTTAGCCAACGCGCGGAGCTGATCGTCATTGAGGTTACGGTTGTGGAAGTAGACGTCCTTAGCGCCGCTGTGTGAGCAGATCACCGGATACTTGCTATACTTCATCACATCCCAGAACGTACCCATGCTGGCGTGACTGAGGTCGATGACCATACCTACCTTATTCATCTCCTTGACCACCTTCTTACCGAACTCCGTCAGGCCTTTATTCTCGTCGGCCGTATTGGTAGAGCTGTTACAGATGGCGTTATCGTAGCTGTGGCAGAGAGTCATGTAGTTGACGCCACGGTCAAAGTACTTCTTGATGTTAGAGATATCATTGCCGATGCCATAGCCGTTCTCAATACCGATGAAGAAAGCGCGCTTACCTTCGGCCTTGAGGCGGAGAGCGTCCTCCTCCGTGACGGCGATGCCACAGAAGTCTGGATACTTCTCTACGTCGTTATAGATATCGTTGATGAGGTCCTGGCACTTCTCTACGGCAGCTCTCATCGAAGCGTCGTCGAGCTCCTTCTGTGAGAGGAATGCAGCGAGGAACTGAGCATCGAGGAAACCTTCCTTCATCTTAGGAATGCTGACCTGCTGA
>JAZUIL010000235.1:0-3927 GCA_045642245.1 Bacteroidales bacterium | reverse complement strand
CATTATAGTTCATGGAATTATCATGGCAAGGAGATTCGCGATGATCACCCTGTCGGAGAAGTCACTGCAGACGAAGCTATGGTACAGTCTTCGAACATCTCTTTGGCAAAACTTACTACACAAGCTTACGAGAAGGATCCTCAGCGATATATTGATTTGATCGATAAGACCAAGATCTTTGAGGATCTGAAGTTGAATGTAGAATTCCAAGGTGCTCAACGTCCTCGCAACCGTAAAGTCGGCGATGAGACATGGAGCAAAGTTTCTCTCGGTCAGATTTCATACGGCTATGAGACACGTATTCCTGGCATGTATATGCTTAACTTCTACAATGCGATAGCTAATGACGGCAAACTGATGCGACCTTATATTGTAGATCGTGTTGTGAAGGATGGCAAGAAGGTTTATGAGCGCGAGCCAGAAGTCATCAATTCTAGCATCTGTAAATCTTCGACTATCAAAGCTATCAAACATGCTTTGGAAGGTGTCGTAGAACGTGGCACTGCAGCTACTCAGTGGTATTCAAGCGGCGCTGTTTTACGTGAAGGAGCCAAGAGCAAGAAGCTTAAGATTGCAGGTAAGACTGGCACTGCACAGCGATATGCAAATGGATCATATAGTGGCAACGGTCACTATGTATCATTCGCAGGATATTTCCCTGCAGACGATCCACAATATACTTGTATTGTAGTCATCGATGCACGTCCGGGTGGCAACTTCGGTCGTCCAGGAGGTGGTTATATGGCAGGACCTGTATTCCGCAACTTTGCAGAACAAGTTTATGCTCGTAGTTGTTCACGTAAGTTGAAGGAGATTGAGCCAGATTCTGCTAACATTGCAGTACACGGTATGCTTCCTAAGGCTAAACGTGGACCTATCGGCATGACTACAGATGTAGTTGATGGTCTTGGCTTAGGCAAACAGCAGGATCTGCTCGGACATCAGGACGTCAATCTAAGTTCTGCACAGCCAGGACGCGTTCCTAATGTCAATGGCATGGGAGCCATCGATGCAGTATACATGCTTGAAAGCGCTGGTCTGCGAGTAACCGTTTTAGGCAAGGGAGCTGTCGTAAGTCAGAGTATCCCGGCAGGAAGCGCTTGTTCTCGTGGTCAGACGATCAGCATCACACTGAAATAACAAGAATCAATTTGATATTTTTATAAACCGCTATATGAAGCTTAATAATCTTCTGGAGCGCCTCGACTACACTTTAGCAGGACTCCAACAGACAGACATCGAAATCTGTAGCATTGAGCAAGACAGCCGCCTTGTAAAGGAAGGTAGCATGTTCATTGCCGTACGTGGTACTACTGTTGATGGTCATTCTTTTATTCCTCAAGTACTGGAGGCAGGAGCCGCTGTCATCGTATGTGACCAGCAATGGTTCAATGAGAATAGTGAAAATATCAATTCAAATAAGACCTATGTGGTCGTAGACGATTGCAACTTGGCCTTAGCGCTTCTCGCTTCTGCATGGAATGGCTATCCAAGTGAGCAGTTAACGCTGGTAGGTGTTACCGGCACCAACGGCAAAACGACCATTGCGACTTTGCTCTATAAGCTTTTCATGAAATTGGGTTATCCTTGCGGATTGCTCAGTACGGTTTGTAATTATGTCATCGACCGTCCTGTTCCTGCTACCCATACAACTCCTGATCCTTTGGCACTGAACAACCTGCTCGGCCAGATGGTCGAAGAAGGATGTGCTTTTGCCTTTATGGAGGTTTCATCGCATAGTGCAGATCAGAAACGAATCGGTGGTCTCGATTTTGATGGAGGCATCTTCACGAATCTGACTCGTGACCACATGGACTATCATAAGACCGTAGAGAACTATCTCAAAGCGAAGAAATCTTTCTTTGACGGACTGAAAAAGCAGGCTTTTGCCATCAGCAATCTTGATGACAAGAATGGTGAGGTGATGCTCCAGAATACCCGAGCTCGCAAAAAATTGTATAGTGTCCGCTCGATGGCAGATTACACGACTCGCATCGTGGAAGAGGATTTTGAAGGCATGTCGCTCATGTTGGAAGGCCAAGAAGTACAGACTCATTTCGTAGGCCGTTTCAATGCATCTAACCTCATTGCTGTATATACAGCGGCATGTGAGATCCTTGAGAATGCAAAGAATGAAGGTCGCGATCTTGGCATCACTCATGAGGATCTGCTTGTCAAAGTATCTGAGCTTGTTCCTGTCAATGGCCGTTTCGAAGGAATTCGTTCTCCAAAGGGATTCAGTGCCATTATCGACTATGCACATACACCAGATGCACTCATCAATGTCCTCGGTACCATCCGCGAGATTCTCGACAGCAAAGCAGAAGGCAAGATTATCACCGTAGTTGGATGTGGTGGTAATCGAGACAAAGGAAAACGTCCGATCATGGCCAAAGAGGCTGCATTAAGGAGTGATCGTCTCGTCCTTACTTCTGACAATCCTCGTTTTGAGGAACCAGAAGAAATCCTCAAAGATATGCAGGCTGGTCTTGACACAGACGAACTCCGTGCCAAGGCTATCACCATCTGTGACCGCAGAGAAGCAATCCGTACAGCAGTCATGCTGGCACAACCAAGCGATGTGATTCTCGTAGCCGGAAAGGGCCATGAGGACTATCAGATCATCCAAGGTGTAAAACAACACTTCGATGATCATGAGGTGGTTCGTGAAGCCATGGGAATCGCTTAATTCATTCGTTTATTAATTCATTTTTTACAATAAAGTGTTATACTATCTTTTCAGATATTTAGATTACGCCTTTGACATTCCTGGTGCAGGTATGTGGAATTATATTTCCACACGTGCCATCACTGCACTGATTCTGGCGCTGATCATCTCTATGGTATTCGGTGAATGGTTCATTCGCTACGCTCGTCGTAAGAACCGTACTGAGGCGCAGCGTAATGCTGACATCGATCCATTTGGCGTTGAGAAACGTGGTGTTCCGACAATGGGTGGCATCATTATCATCGTTGCCACACTGATTCCTTGCTTATTGATGGGCCGACTTCGTAACATCTACATGATCCTGATGCTGGTTACCACAATCTGGTTAGGATTCCTCGGTTTCATTGACGACTATCTCAAAGGTCATAGCAAGAAATATGATAGCATGCCGAAGTGGCTGCAGTTAATCAGTGAGTTCTATGGCGCTTCTGCAGCTTATCGCGAGAAGAACAAAAATGGCATGCGGCCAATCATGAAACTGTTCGGACAAGCAGCACTTGGACTTTCAGTCGGATTGGTATTATGGTTGTCGCCTGATGCTGTAGTACGAGAAGGTGGAGAACTGATCAAATCGACGCTTACCACACTACCATTCGTCAAAGATCACAACCTCGACTATGCTGGTCTTTTCGGATGGTTAGGTAGCTGGCAAGAAGCCGCTGGCTGGATCTTCTTTGTCTGCATGACCACTTTCATCATCATGGCAGTGAGCAATGGTTCGAACCTCAATGACGGTATGGATGGCCTTTGTGCCGGCAATTCAGCCATTATGTGTATCGCTTTAGGAATCCTAGCCTATTTCAGCAGTCACGTAGAATATGCGAACTATTTCAACATCATGTATATTCCTGGTTCGCAAGAACTGGTAGTATTCATCTCTGCGTTTGTTGGAGCTTTGGTAGGTTTCCTTTGGTATAACGCCTACCCTGCACAGATCTTCATGGGAGATACAGGTTCATTACCTATCGGTGGCATCATTGCAGTGATGGCTGTAATCATTCACAAGGAGCTTCTGATTCCGATCATTTGTTTTGTATTCCTGATCGAGAGCATCTCCGTCCTTGGACAAAACTTCATTGCAAGAAAGGGCAACCGCATTGGCAAGAAATACAGATTTGTCAACCGCGCACCTATCCATGACGCTTTCCGTCTGAAGCCAGAGCAGTTGACTCAGTTGCGCAGCATGGACAAAATCATGC
>JAZUIL010000234.1:0-6382 GCA_045642245.1 Bacteroidales bacterium | reverse complement strand
CATTAACTGACATTTGTGAGGAGCTTGATATTTCAGAGTCGACAGCCAGAAGAGACCTTAAGGAGATGGCTGAAAAGGGACTACTTACTAGAGTGCATGGTGGAGCAATATCTAATAGAGACAACTTTTTAAGTATTGAAGCAGATGTTGAGGAGCGACTTGGAATCTGTAGAGAGGAAAAAAGAGCTATCGGCGAATATGCAGCCAGTCTGGTTGATGAAGGCGATTTCGTATTTATTGATGCAGGCACCACTACAGAATATATGATAGATGCCCTGACGGTTAAGGATGTGACGTTTGTCACCAATGCGTTTGTACATGCACTTAGACTTGCTAAAAGAGGCTATAAGGTATTGGTTCCTGAAGGAGAAGTTAAGACTACAACTGAGGCTATCGTTGGTGCAGAATGTGTTGAGTGTTTAGGCAACTACAATTTTACCAAGAGCTTTATCGGTGCAAATGGTATTTCTCACAAGGCTGGGATCACCACACCAGACAAGGCCGAAGCGGTAGTAAAAAAGACAGTCGTTGAAAATACTGACAGGACATACATACTTGCAGATCACACCAAGTTTGATGTGGTGACCGCGATTACATTTACAAAACAAAGCGATGTATCAGTTATTACTGACAGAGTGAATGATAAACAGTATTTCAAAGAAGGTTATATAAAGGAGGTTATGTAAAGTGGTTTACACAGTAACTTTTAATCCAGCCATTGACTATGTTGTACATGTCGATGATATGGAGCCAGGGATGACAAACCGTACAAAGAGCGAGGAAATCTATTTTGGAGGAAAAGGAATCAATGTTTCCATAGTACTTAAGGAACTGGGAATTACCTCAAAGGCACTGGGTTTTGTCGCAGGATTTACTGGCAAAGCAATTGAAGAGGGAATGCAGGATATGGGAGTTGACACTGATTTTGTAACATTAGAGAGTGGCAATTCGAGAATCAATGTCAAGATTAAATCAAAAGAAGAGACAGAGTTAAATGCGCAGGGACCCAGGATAAGTGAGTCCGCAATTAATGAGATTTTTGATAAGTTAAGTAAATTAGAAGATGGAGATACTCTAGTTCTTGCAGGTAGTATTCCAAATACTTTGCCAGCTGATATCTACGAAAAAATTCTAGCTAGCCTACAGGATAAGGAGATTAAATCTGTAGTAGATGCAACTGGAGATTTACTTCTTAATGTTCTGAAGTATAAGCCTTTCCTGATTAAACCCAATAATCATGAGCTAGGAGAGATGTTTAAGACAGAAATCAAAAATAATGATGATGTCATTAAATATGCAAAAAAGTTAAGAGAACTTGGTGCAAGAAATGTTCTTATTTCTATGGCTGGGGACGGTGCAATCCTAATTGATGAAAATGACGAGGTTCATCACCTAGGTGTATGCAAGGGTACCGTTAAAAACTCAGTTGGAGCAGGAGATTCTATGGTGGCAGGCTTTATAGCAGGTTCAAGTACTGGAGACTATGAATATGCATTAAAGCTTGGAACAGCTACTGGAGGAGCTACAGCTTTTTCTGATGGATTAGCCAAGAGAGCAGATATTGACGCACTACTAAAAACACTTTAAGGAGGACGAATATGAGAATTGTTGATTTACTCAGCGAAAATAGTATCGAGCTTGGTGCTTCGATAGCTAGCAAATCAGAGGCCATTGACAGACTTGTAGAGTTACAGGTTAAAGGTGGTCACATCAAGGACATAGATGCATATAAAGCAGGTATCCTTGCAAGGGAAGAAATGAGTTCTACAGCGGTAGGAGAGGGTATTGCTATTCCACATGCCAAGTCTGATGCAGTTGAGGCACCCAGCCTTGCAGCTATGACAGTTCCTGCAGGAGTAGATTATGAGGCGATGGACGATGAGCCTTCAAATCTTCTTTTCATGATTGCAGCACCCAACAACGGTGATGTGCATCTTGAAGTTTTATCAAGACTTATGACAATCCTTATGGATGAGGATTTCAGAGCAAAGCTTATTGCAGCTACTGACAAGAAGCAGTTTTTACAGATTATCGATGACATGGAGAAGGAAAAATATCCCGATGAGCCTGTTGCCGTAGCAAAAAATGATGCAGCTTACAAGGTACTTGCTGTTACAGCATGTCCTACTGGTATTGCTCATACATATATGGCTGCAGAGGCTTTAGAGAAGGCAGGCGTTAAGATGGGAGTTACCATCAAGGTTGAGACAAATGGTTCGGGTGGAGCTAAAAATGTATTAACAGATGCTGAAATCGCATCTTGCGACGGAATTATCGTAGCAGCAGACAAGGCTGTTGAGATGAGTAGATTTGATGGTAAGAAGGTTCTTCAGACAAAGGTTTCTGATGGAATCAAAAAGCCTGAGGAATTGATTAATAAAATTGAGAGCGGAGATGCTCCTGTATACCATCATTCCGGAGAAAAGAAAGCATCTGGTCAGGCAGATGAGAGCTTTGGCCGCAAGCTATACAAGAACCTCATGAATGGTGTATCTAACATGCTTCCTTTCGTTGTAGCAGGTGGTATATTCATAGCTGTAGCATTCCTAATTGATGCTTTGACAGGAGCACCTCAGGATAGTGGATTCGGTTCGCATAATGCGGTAGCAGCCTTCTTAAAGACAATTGGTGGATATGCATTTAACTTTATGGTACCTGTACTGTCAGCGTTTATTGCCAAGTCAATCGCAGACCGTCCTGGTTTCTTGGTAGGTCTCGTAGGTGGATTCCTTGCAACAACAGGTTCTACTTTTGCTGATGTGTCAGGTGGCGTGCCTTCTGGATTCTTAGGAGCACTTTTAGCAGGTTTCGTTGGTGGATTTGCAATGCTCGGTATCGAGAAGTTATGTGACAAGATGCCAAAGGCATTAAATGGTATTAAGCCAGTACTCATTTATCCTCTTGCAGGTCTTGGAATAATCGCAGTGTTTATGTGTGCAATCAATCCTTTCATGGGAATGATTAATGAGGGATTAAATAATTTCCTCGCAGGAATGGGAAGTACAAGTAAGGTTGTTCTAGGACTTGTTCTTGGTGGAATGATGGCTATCGATATGGGTGGTCCCTTCAACAAGGCAGCATATGTATTTGGTACAGCAGCTATTGCAGCTGGTAACTTTGACATCATGGCAGCTGTTATGGTTGGTGGAATGGTTCCTCCTATCGGAATTGCGATTGCAACACTTATTTTCAAGAACAAGTTCACAGAGGAAGAGAGAAAATCCGGACCTGTTAACATTATTATGGGACTTTCATTTATCACAGAGGGTGCGATTCCTTTTGCAGCATCAGATCCTGGTAGAGTAATTCCCTCATGTATCGTTGGTTCAGCTATCGCAGGAGCATTGTCAATGCTCTTTGGATGTACACTTATGGCACCTCATGGTGGAGTATTCGTATTCGCAGTAGTTGGTAACTGGCCTTTATACATCGTGGCATTACTCGTTGGTTCAGCAGTGACAGCAGTTTTACTTGGAGTACTTAAGAAAAAGGTTAAATAAGGAGATTAGTTATGGTATCTAAGACAGTAGTAGTTGTAAATGAGCAGGGAATGCACATGCGTCCCGCAGGAATTTTAGCAAAAGCAGTAAAGGCACACGAGGGTTGCGAGGTAACACTTAACGCTAATGGCAAGAGTGTAAAGGCCAAGGCGCCCATGCAGATAATGAGTGCTTGTATCAAAAAGGGCAATGAGGTAGAAATCGTAGCAGATGGTGCTGATGAACAGGCTGTTCTCGACGAGATCGTGGCAATGTTTGAAGAAGGCTTTGGAGAATAAGACTATGGTAAAATATCAGGGAAAAGGTGTTTACGGTGCTGTTGCAATTGGTAAGGTCGCGCTTTTTGGAAAGCCTGATACTGTCGTTAAAAGAGAACACATCGAAGATGTGAATGCTGAGTGGAAAAGAGTGGTGGCT
Organism: Bacteroidales bacterium; assembly: GCA_045642245.1. Taxonomy (GTDB): domain Bacteria; phylum Bacteroidota; class Bacteroidia; order Bacteroidales; family UBA3663; genus Liminaster. The sequence goes on along the minus strand of JAZUIL010000234.1, from coordinate 2,465 downwards.
GCAGTAGAGGCGGCCACCGCCCAGCTTAGCGAGATTTACGAAAAAGCTCTAAAAGAAGTCGGTGAGGCAAATGCACAGATTTTTGAGATTCATATGATGATGTTAGAGGACGAGGATTATAATGATTCTATCAAAAATATCATCGAGACCCAGAGTGTAAATGCAGAATATGCTGTGGCTGTGACATCAGACAATTTTTCAGAGATGTTCGCCTCTATGGAAGATGCTTATATGCAGGCGAGATCAGCAGATATCAAGGACATATCTAATCGTTTGATTGCAAATCTGTCTGGCACAGTGGACAGTGCTAATACATCTGGTGATAAGGTAATTATTTGTGCTAATGACCTTGCTCCCAGTGAGACTGTATCCATGGATAAGGATATGGTATTGGCTTTCGTAACAGCTCATGGTTCATCTAATTCACATACAGCAATTCTTGCAAGAAACATGAATATCCCCGCTATTATAGGTTTGGGAGATGAGTGGCTTGCAGCTACCCGTGACGGACAGATGGCTATTGTAGATGGTTATGACGGAGTCATCATAATGGATCCTGATGATGAGACATTAGCCTCGTATCAGGCCAAGAAGGACGCAGATGACGAGAAAAAACGTCTATTATTGGAGCTCAAGGGCAAAGAAAATGTTACACTAGACGGAACACGCATTAATATCTATGCCAATATTGGCGGAGTAGATAATATCGGAGCTGTCTTAGCAAACGATGCTGGAGGAATAGGATTATTCCGTAGTGAGTTTTTATATCTGGAGAATACAGACTATCCAACAGAAGAACAGCAGTTTGCAGCATATAAAAAAGTGCTTGAGAGCATGGCAGGCAAGAAGGTTATAATACGTACCCTGGACATCGGAGCAGATAAGCAGGTAGACTACTTCGATATGAAAAAAGAAGAGAATCCTGCATTGGGATTTAGAGCAATACGTATTTGCCTTAAGAGACCTGAGATGTTTAAGACTCAGCTTAGAGCATTATATCGTGCTTCAGCTTATGGTAACCTGGGTATTATGTTCCCTATGATCACCTCAGTAAGTGAGCTGACTAAGATTAAGGCGATTTGCGAGGAAGTAAAAGCAGAGCTTAAGGACCAGGGAATAGAGTATTCAGAGAATGTCGAGATAGGTATTATGATAGAGACACCTGCAGCGGCAGTTATCAGTGATTTACTCGCACCTATGGTTGATTTCTTTAGTGTAGGAACCAACGATTTAACTCAGTATACTTTAGCCTGTGATAGACAGAATTCAGACATCGAGGAGTTCTGTGATACCCATCATGAGGCTATTCTTAGACTCATTGAGATGAGTGCAAAAAATGCACACGCCAATGGGGCATGGATAGGAATCTGTGGCGAACTAGCAGCGGATACATCACTTACAGAACGATTCCTCTCTATGGGAATTGACGAGCTTTCAGTATCACCTACATATGTACTTAAGGTGAGAGAGGTTGTCAGAAATATCAACTTAAAGTAATATTTACCACCTATGACTATAATGGTCGTAGGTGGTTTTTTGAATACGAAATATTAAAATGACAAATAAAACAAGGTTTTTATTTATATAAGAACAAATATGAGGGATTTTCTTGATAATAGGCAAAAACTGTTTTGGGAGTTGTTTTATTAATTACCTATCGTGCGCCTGAATTGTGTGGGAGAGATGCCCTCATAGCGTTTAAACATTTTGCAAAAGTAACTAGGGGTGCAGAAGCCGCATTCATACGAGATATCTTCAATTGTTCTTGAGGAATTTATCAACAATTCCTTCGAATACTGTAATTTCTTTTTCGTGATATATTCCATTGGGCGGGTGCGCAATGAGGTGCGAAACAAAAGACACAAATGTTGTTTCGTTATATTACATATGTTGCATAGTTCATCCATCTCAATAGATTCTTTAAAATGCAGGTTTATATAATCGATTGCTTTAATCAAAGCAGGATTATGTATGGCTGCATTTTCTTTATGTGAAATAAGTCTGTTAAATTCTATGAAAAAATCATACAAGTATCCCGATGCACGATAGTTTCCATACAAAGAATCCGAACGTAGTGACTCATGCATAGAATGGAAAATGGTTTCAAGTGCATGTGTTTCAGATAATTTATATACTTCAGGGTTTGTAAGATGGAAGTGTGACAATAAATCAAGAAGGGCATTGCCGCCCGGTACAATCCAGTGGATGTCCCAGATGTCTTCATTTGCATAATATTCGTGAGGGTAGTTTGCTGGGAGAAAAATGGCGGTATAGGGGAGAATTGTGTATGCGACATTGTCAATAATAAGGGTGCCGCTGCCTTTGGTACAGAATAGTATCTGGTCGCAGGGGTACCCGTTGTTTCTGAGAATATGCTCCTGACAATCCTGGTGCCCCATATTAATAAGATACAACGGAAGATTTTTTTCTTCGCCGATAATAGGATAATCACAATAAAACAAAAT
>JAZUIL010000233.1:0-39384 GCA_045642245.1 Bacteroidales bacterium | reverse complement strand
TGGAAAGACAATTATAGATTTGTACAATGATGGAAAAAGAAAATTGACAATCAATTTTGAGGTAAGTAATAATTTTAATATTACAAATATTGTTAATCCAGCAGGATATATAATATTATCAAACTCGGCCCATGTTAATGGGGGTAATTTAAGTATTGAAATTCAATTGACAGAGAATTTGATAATTAACCAAAGTAATCAACCTCTTTCTGCTTTGACAATAAATTGGGAAAGCCATCAAGGATTAATAACTATTACTTCGGTTACGTTAGAATAAATAGATAATAGCACAAAAAATATTTGACCCCGGCTCAATTTTGAGCTCGGCCTCTGTTGATTTTGATACCATGTTCAGACAATAGACCTTAGACATTGGAGTATACTTTATCTGCTAATGATCTTCAAGCGAAGGGGTATCTAAAATGGACACCCCTTTGTGTTTCCTATATAATAACCTGTTAAAAGAAGACTCAATTAAATATCCTCCACCCCTCCCTTAAAGGAGGGGTTAGAGGTTAATATTTAATTGAGCCTATTAACCTCAACTGGTTAAAGGACTATTAAATATTAAATGTTATTTAAGATGTACGTGGTTATGTTGACTTTTCCTGAATAAGGTTGACTCGGAATTAACACTTTAACAAATCAGTACTGGAAATGTTAACTATTGCTTCTGGAAAAGTTGACTCGCTTTCCTGAAAAAGTTCACGCTTTTCCTGAGGGAGTTGACATCGTACGGATTTAGTTGACTTTTCGACCGAATCAGTTGACGTCGTACTGAATCAGTTGACGATTGTATTTACTATGAAAAACACTCGGGGGAAGCCATGCGGCAGGGGGCAGACAGCCCCCGAGAGCCTTTACCAGCATTGCCGCTGTCGTCCCGTCTCGGTATGCACCTGATCAGGGACCTTATAACCAATGCTGCTGTGCGGACGCTTCTCGTTATAGAAACTGATGAAACCCGAGATGCGGGACTTTGCCTCGTCGATGTCCTTGAATCTGCGTTCCCGATAGATGACCTCTGTCTTGAGAATACCATTCACCCGCTCTGCAATGGCATTGTCCGTAGGCTTGTAATCCTCTGTCATGCTTATGCTTACCTGATACTTCTTCAGCTCATCCGTATAAGCATTGCAGCAGTACTGCACGCCTCGGTCGGAATGATGAATCAGTCCCTTCAGTGCATCGGCCGTAGTTGTCGAGATGGCCATTCGCAGTGCATCGAGCGTATGGATGGCCTCAAGCGTCTCGGACAGGCACCAGCCGACGATCTTGTGGGAATAGGCATCGGTCACAAGATGTAGGTAACAGCAGCCTCCGACCAGATCTATATATGTTATGTCGCTGACCCACAACTGATTCGATTGCGTAGGAATGAATCCCTTGATCAGATTCTTGTACATATGATAGCGATGGTTGGAATTGGTCGTATGCCGAGGCTTAGGCCTTTGCTGAAGCATGTGGAAGTCGCGCAGGATATTCAGGAAGGCATCCCGCCCGGGAATCCAGTCCTCGGCAAACATCCTCTTCAGCATCAGCCAGAGCTTGTAATAGCCGATGCCAGGATCCATCCTGCGTATCTCCGTGACGGCATCTATGATGCGCATCAGGCGGCGCACCTGCTCTGCTTCATCGCGTCTTTTCTTGTAGTACGCCTGTTTGGTGTGGTCAAACAGTTCGCAGGCATATTCGATGGTATAACCGAATGTGCTGGACAGGCGCTCTACTGCTTGACCCCAGATTTTTTTCTGATGCGTATGCCTTGCTCCTCGGCTATGTCGATCAAGGTATTCAGCGCAAGATTCCTGTCCTGGCTTTTCTTGAGCTTCGCCTCAAGTTCCTTGATCTGTTTCTCCAGCGCCTCTATCTTGGCTGTCTGAGATTTGACTCCTTCTTCTGAATGGTGTATCATATCTGCTCCATTGAATAGTTCTTCCGGATGCAAAGATACACATTTTGTCTCAATCTCGTATGGGGTCAGGTAACTAACAACCCAATTTGATAGTGTTTGCTGACTTTTCAAACCGTATTTCAGACAAATTGCTTGTCTATTCTGGCCACTTTGCATATATTCAATGGCCACTGAGCGCCTGAAGGCTCGCTCGTTTTTGTTGACTCTTCTGCTCATTTTTTAACATTTTGAGTTCATTATGGAGTCAACCTATTTCAGTACAAGACATACTTAAATCATAAAAATGTCATTGAAGCGATGGAAGACAACACCGTTTGCTTCATTGCGGCACATGGTACTGATGATGCAATTCTCAATGAGGCAGAAGAAGAGATCTTAAGTAATCGCACTGCAAATTATGCGTTAGAAGGAAAAGTCTTTTACAGTGTTTCTTGTTTGTGTGGAAAGACTCTTGGGCCAGAACTTAAACGAATCGGAGTGCGTTTATTTGTTGGCTATAAGGACAATTTTACAGTAGGTACTAATGATGAACTATTCAAATTAGCTGCTATTTCTGGTCTAAAATCGATATTAGAAGGGGATAGTCCCGAAGAAGCTAAGAAAAAAATGTATGATTGCTATGAGATGTGCATTGATGCTGCTGAATTCTGGGATGGAGTGTTTCTTCTACACGACAGAGATTGCTTGGTGTTTGAATAAACGAATTACTGTTAATGTGAGTATGTAATGTAGAGAGATCGTCACTTCATCTAAACACTTTAGTTGCACTAATGTATATTTGGCATATCGAATCCTCGTAAAATGATTGCCAAACTTTAATCTGGCGACAAGTTACGACTTATTGTTGGTTAATGACTACCTAAGGTTTGTTGTTAGTTTGTTGTTCAATATTAAGGAACTAGAATTATGCATATGGAAACCAAGAACATGTGTGACAAGTATAACTTTATGAGGGAGAAGTAATCAAACAAAAATACTTACATCGCGTACGCAGTGTTGAAAACTCAAATAATTGAGGTTAACATTGCGTACGCGATGTTTATTTTGATAGTATTGGATTTCAACATCGTGTACGTGATGTTGGTATTATCAATATAGAATTTCAACAACAGGTACACGATGTTGGTATTTGGACTTGTTTTTTTTAACAACGTGGACGCGATGTTAAAAAAATAAGGCAATTTAGGTATTTTTGAGTGTCTGGAAAGCACTTAATTAACCAGAATCACAAATCACAAAAAGAAAAATAGAGTACACTATTTTTGAAAATGTGATTTGTGATTTGTGACAAAACAAATATGGGGTGTGAATTTATTTTATCATCCACCAGTCAAAGTCGAAAAGTTCTTCGTCACCACCGCGGAAAAGAATATAGACATCATGCTTGCCTTGAGGCTCTGCTTTCAACTCTGATGAGAATTGAGGTGCATTAGGATTTTCTGTAGAAGTCTTGTTTACGCTGATCGTAGCAAAAGGTTTTCCATCCAGTTGATCCAGGAAGAAATCTACTACGCCTTCATTCTTGATATTACAGAAACCGGCGGTCATGGTGGTCTTGCTGAGGCCTTCTGCAAAATCTACTTCACGCAGTTTTACCCAGTCGCCATTGTGGATTGAAGTGACGTAATGTTCTTCTCCGGCAAGGCGATCGAGCTTCACACCCCAGCTCTGAGACATGGTTTCACCCTCTACGCGGACGTAAGGATTGATCGTTCCGACAGGCTTTACACCTTCTTTGGTGAAAGGTATAAATGGGATAGAACCATCGGCATTGAACGTAAACTCCTCAATGGCAGTGCTACGACGGAAGCCGCCACCATTTGGCAGAATGCCGTTGTGGTAGAACATATAATCGTGGCCTTTGTAGTTGATGTTTCCGCCATGGATGGTGAAAGAATTCTCGGCCTCATCCATGATTCTGCCACGGAATGTCCAAGGACCATCGACCGTAGGAGCCGTAGAATAAGCCATATATTCTGGCACACCGCCTGCTGGATAAACGGCGTAATAGAGGTCACCACGGCGTGTTACCCAAGGACCTTCCTCATACTGGGTCATCATACGTTCCTTGCCGATGCTCCAATCCATCTTTGACTGCAGGTCACCGAAAGCTTTAGGGTCGGTATAACCCGGAACTTCCTTATAACCATTGGCAAAAGAGATCATATCGTCATTGAGCTTTCCATACCAGAAGCCTTTGTTTCCCCAGAAAAGGTATGGAGTGCCGTCATTGTCAATAAGAACAGTAGGGTCGATGAATCCGAATCCGACGGCCAATGGACCACCGATAGCATCCTTCCAAGGTCCGGTAGGTTTGTCGGCTACAGCCACGGCCAAAGCATCCTTGCCATCAGCGGTGTTACAGCAGACATACCAGTACCACTTTCCATTGCGCTCCACACCCTGAGCGGCCCATGCACGGTCACCTTGTGCAGCCCATTCAAATGTAGCTGTGTTGACTTGCGCACCGAGATAGGTCCAGTTGACCATGTCTTCGGTACCGAAAAGCACCCAATCCTTCATCTTGAAATATACGGCGTCATCCTCGTCATGATCGACGAAGAGATAGACCTTGCCATCATGAACATAAGGCGCAGGATCAGGAGTGTACATGGCCGAAATAGACGGATTCTGTGCGACGGTGGTAGCAAATCCGGTGGCCAGAAGAGCGGATAAAAGTAAAGAGCGTTGTTTCATAGCGATTATTGTTTTGTATTTTATTTGTTGATATTTAGTGATTATTGAGGAGTATATTTACTATCGTCTCTTAACGACCATTGAGACAGCAATGAAGATTAAGATCATGCCTATGGCTTCTTGGAAAGAAATCTTCTCGCCAAGGATAATGACTCCAAGTGCGACAGCTGTTACAGGTTCGAAAGCTCCGAATAGAGCCGTTTGGGTACTTCCGATGCATTGAATGGCTTTAGAGGTAAATACCAGCGAGATGACTGTTGGGAAAATACCTAAAGCCATACAGTTAAGCCACATTGACCAGGAGTGAGGTAAAACCAGAGGGACGCCGAAAGCAATACGAAAAAGATAGATTGAGAGGCCAAAAAGCAGGACATAGAATGTGACAGGCATAGAGGCGATGGTACGGATTCGTGTCTTGTTGAGGCCTACTAAATAGATGGCATAAGACAATGAAGAAGCCATAACCAATGCAAAACCGATCATGAATGAATCTGTATTGTATAGAGTTTCTGTCTCGCCATTGGTTTTACATAATAGTGCTACTCCGACAGAGGCTAAAGCCAAACAAACTACCACTAACCATGACATCTTTTCATGGAAACAGAGCGTCATAATGACTGCGACCATGATCGGATAGACAAATAAAAGGGTAGAGGCGATTCCTACAGGCATATAATTATAGCTCATGAAAAGCAGAATCGAAGAGGCAGACATCAGAAGTCCCATAATAATCAGCTGTGGTAAAGAATGTCTTCCGACATGAAACATCTCGGAGATTGTCTTTCCTTCTTTTTGCTTTTTCAGGACATTCCATAACATCATTATTCCCATCAGGATCAATGCTAAAAGATAGCGGAATAGCAAAACCGAATCGGGATTCATTCCATCTGCATACAATGGCTTAGCAAAAATCGGGTTTGTGCCATATGCTGCAGCTGCCAATGCAGCAAAAATATATCCTTTAAGTTTCATTATTATTCTATTATTTGGCTGCAAATGTACTCTAATATTTTGATATAACCAATAAAACTACAATCTATTTTCGCGATTTATTTGAACCAATGAATATATAAAGAAATTTGAGACCAGTCTCACGACGGTCTCAAACTTACACATACCTTAAAAAACACAAGAAAAGAATCATTGAGCCGGACAAACCGGCATTATACAATTAACAAATAGACGCAAATTCTTATTTTGTAGGATGAGGCTATTTCAACCTCATCCTAATCGTTATTTTTATTTTGAAGCTTCTTCCAATTCTGCCTCAGCATGATCAGCGAAGCCGTAATGTTCGTCGTGCTGTGAAAGGTCGAGACCCAAAGCCTCAGACTTAGCAGAAACACGCATAGGGATCATCTTGTTGGTCAACCAGTAAAGGCCTAAGCTGACAACAAAAGTATAGATGCAGACGATGGCAAGACCGAGGATGTGGAGACCCATTCCTGCCCAGTCAGGATTATCCTCGTGAAGGATACACATAAAGAAACCGGTGAGCAAGGTAGCGAAGATACCACCCATGCCGTGGGTAGGGAAGACGTCGAGTGCATCGTCAAAACGTCCTGTGCGATTCTTCCAGTAACATGCTGTGTTGCAGACCATCGTAGTGACGAGACCGATCATGATGGCTTCACCAGGAGTAACCTGATCGGCCATAGGAGTGATGGCTACCAAGCCGACTACCGAACCTACTGCAGCACCCATGGCTGAAGGTTTGCGGCCACGCAGACAGTCCATGAAGATCCAAGCCAACATGGCTGTAGCAGCAGATGTATTGGTGTTAAGGAAAGCAAGTACGGCAATGTGATCAGCAGCCAGAGAAGAACCGCCGTTGAAGCCGAACCATCCTAACCAAAGCAAAGCGGCACCGAGGATGACGAAAGGAATATTGGCAGGATCTTCGTGCGAAGCACCTTTGCGCTTACCTAAGAACAAAGCACCAGCCAGCGCAGCAACACCTGAAGAAGCGTGAACTACGATACCACCTGCAAAGTCATGTACGCCCCAGAGGTTGAGGAAGCCTGAAGGATGCCAGGTCCAGTGAGCCAATGGGAAATAGACAAAGAAGCAGAACAAGGTCATGAAGACCAGGTAGCCGGAGAAACGTACACGTTCGGCAAAAGAACCAGTGATCAATGAAGGTGTGATGATGGCAAACTTCATCTGGAAAAGAGCAAACAATGCAATAGGGATGGTCGTTGCCACGCCACCAGCAGCCAGCTGACGGATACCCTCTACAGATGAGCTCATCGAAGCCTCATGCGCACCAACATTTTCGAACATGAAGAAGGTGCGAGGGTCGCCCAGAATGTGAAGTCCCCAGAGATCTTCACCAAAGCTGAACGAAAAACCTACAGTCACCCAAAGAATAGAAACCAGACCCATGGCGATGAACGACTGGAGAATGGTAGAAATAACGTTTTTGTGGCCAACCATACCTCCGTAGAAGAATGAAAGACCAGGAGTCATCATCAGGACGAAGATCGTAGCGGTGATCATCCATGCTACGTTGGCCCATTGAAGTTCCTCACCTGGAGCCAGTTCCCAAAGTCCATCAGAATAGACATGTGTACAGCCAAGAATGGCAAATATTACTAAAATGGCGGACATTACCACCCATCTTTTCTCTTTCATAATGATTCTTTTTAAATTAATATGTTGTCTATTTGTCTGTAATGTCATCCTAAACGAGAGTGGGCGATTTTCTTCACTCCGCTTAGAATGACTTCATGCGAAAAATTACCAAATAATGCAGATGTTGTAAAGCAAAGAGATTTCTTCGCCAGCTGCAAGCTCTTTAACTACTAAAGTTTCCATACCAATACCTTTCTTTTTGTTTTATTTTCTATGTTTTGAATAGAAAAATGATAATAATTGTTTGTTTTCTGGTGCAAAGATAGAGCAAACGTCTAAATGAAGCAAGAGAATTGCTATAAAATACAGCGAAACGCTTTCTTTTTTCTCTAAACCATGTGTTTTTGCAATCATTATATTACAAAAATCGGCAATTTTGCTTTCAAAATACTTTAAAACTATAAATTGTAATAGAAAAATGATTGAAAAATTTGCATTCCGCTAGAAAATATTTATCTTTGCAACAGAAAAACAACAAAAAGATATAGTTATATTAAATAAAGGTATCCTTATTATGGAAGAACTTTTGAAAAGTCGTGATTCCGTTAACCGTTGGATGGAGCGATATGGTGTACGATTCGGCGTATATAAGAATGGTGTATTCAATGAGCAGTTATTTCCTTTTGACGCCATTCCTCGTCAGATTCCTGCAGAAGAGTGGGAGATGCTTGAGCGCGGATTGATACAGCGAGTAAAGGCATTGAATATGTTTTTATACGACATTTACCATGAGAAGAAGATTGTGGCAGATGGTGTCGTACCTAAGGAATTTACGTATGAGAGTAAAGGCTATATGCCAGAATGTGAGGGAATCACACCTACACACAATGTCTATTCTCATATTTCAGGTATCGACCTTGTGCAGGCCAAGGATGGCCGCTGGCTGATTCTGGAAGACAACTTGCGTATCCCGTCAGGCGCAAGTTATCCGATGATTGCACGAAAGGTGACCCGTAAGGCTGCACCTCAGACTTTCCGAGACAATCTGGTGGCAGACAATCGTAATTACGGCGAGATGCTCCGTGAGATGATGGATTATATCAACGATGGCCGTGGCATAAACGTCATCTTGACTCCGGGTCGTTATAATTCAGCTTTCTTCGAACATTCTTATCTAGCCGAACAGACAGGCGCCACCTTGGCTTTCCCTGGCGATATGGTAGTAGAGAATGGCATTGTCTATTATGTAGGACTTTATAAGCAGAAGGAACGTGTAGGTGCTATCTATCGTCGTGTAAGCGATGAATATCTTGATCCGCTGGCCTTCGAACCAACTTCTTTACTGGGTGTACCAAACCTGATGGAGGCTTATCGCGCTGGCAACGTAGGAGTAATCAACGCTTTGGGTAATGGTGTTGCCGACGATAAAGGTATTTATTATTTCGTACCAAAGATGGTGAAATACTATCTCAACGAAGAGCCTATCCTGCAGAATGCTCCAACCTATCTGCCATTCTTCAAGGAGGATTTTGACTATATTATTAATAATGTGTCAAAACTCGTCATCAAAGACGTGGCCGAAGCTGGTGGTTATGGTGTGATGTTTGGTCGTGATATGACTCCGGAGCGACTGGAGGAAGTAAAGCAGCTGATCATCCAGGATCCACGACGCTGGATTGCACAGGAAGTCGTAGATTTCATTGACCTTGATATCATCGATGAGACAGGAAAACCATCTCCTCGTAAGTGCGACCTTCGCGCCTTTGTAATCACAGGCAAAGAGACTAAGGTCTGGAAATCTGGTCTTACCCGTTTCTCACGTAATCCAAATTCCTTTGTGGTCAATTCTTCACAAGGTGGAGGATTTAAGGATACTTGGGTGATGGAGTGATTAGTAAAAAATAGAGATTATTACATATATAATTAACAATAAACCGCACCTCTCCGCGGAATAGAGTACATTTTACTCCCCTTTTTATATGATTTTATCTGCCAACACTGCCAACCGCCTGTTCTGGTTGGGACGATATGCCGAGCGCGGCTATCTCTTTCTGCATCTGATGCGTAAAGCCTATGATGAAGTACTGGATGTGCCCGTAGGCGAAACACCTATTTATAGTGATTTCCTGAAGAAGCTCGATGTCTATACTGATGGTTCGCTCGACACCTCTTACCAGATTATGGATCAGCTCTATAATCCAGAGACCGTGACGTCGCTTCGTTCTATCATCGAATTTATGATGGACAATGCCATCGTACTTCGTACAGAGATTAAGACAGAGTCATTCTCCTATATTGAAATATGTCGTGACCTGATTCGCGTCAAGTCCATTCAGAAAGACACGAATATTACCAATCTGCAGCCTATTACGGATGCTTTGTTGTCATTCTGGGGTTCGATTCAGGAGCGTGTCTATGGTCAGGCCCGTACCTTCCTGATGTTGGGTAAGCTCATAGAGCATCTCGATATGAACATCCGTTTTGATTATCATCATTATCGCATCGAAGAGGCCATGGGTGTACTTGAGAAATTCATAGCCGACGATCCGACTCTTGTAGATAAAGTGATGATCGCCAAATTACGAGCAATGGTAGTTGACAAGGACGCGTATGAGAAATACGATCCGGAGTATAAAAGCAAGATGCTCAATTATCTGAATGGCCTGGTGCTTATTTGATTTTCCCCCGTGATCTATAGATACAGATATATTACAGAATCGACGTTCTCGCCAGCCGTAGTATGGCATTTCTTTAAGTTGCGTGCCATTCCGTGCAACAATGAATTCCAGCGGACAGAGGAAGCAAGACTGGAGGTTTCTCCACCTTGCCAGCTCTGTCATAGCTATGATGGACAGGGTAATGCTGTGCAATGGGGTTCGTTCGACACTCCACACGATTATTTTAAGGTCGTGTCTGAAGGTCGTATCCTGCAGCGGCAACCCTATGCTATTCATGGATTACCTGCTCCGTATTATCTCTCAGCCACACGTCTGACAGAATGGAATGATAAGATGCGTCGTGTAGCACAGAATAAGACACAAGGTCTCAGTAATCCTTTTGAAGTGGCACGGTGTCTAATGCATCTGGTGCATAATAATATCATTTATACACCTTGTCATACCACTACGACGACAACGGCACAGGAAGTCTTTGCAGATCCTCGTGGCGTCTGTCAGGATTATGCACATGTGATGATCGCCTTCTGTCGCAGTTTAGGTATTCATGCACGTTATGCCAACGGATTTATTGCTGGCGAAGGTCAGACACATGCCTGGGTAGAGGTTTCAAACGGCAATGTATGGCTTCCGTTTGATCCAACTCACGATACAGAGCCCGAATGGGGGTATATAAAGATTGCTCATGGCAGAGATGCTGATGACTGTCCGACCAACCGTGGAAGATTCTATTCTTGGACCAATGAGCAGCAGACGGTGACTTGTTCGCTCTGGAAATAAACGACAATAATCAACAATTAACAAATAACATTTTTCATAGTAACAATGATTCAGAATGTTACATCCTTTGAGATGCCTGTCGATGAGGAATTCCGCATCGTCAAGAATCATCTTACACACGGACATGGACCTCGTATCTGCATCGTCACCGGCACCCATGGTGATGAGTTGGAAGGTCAGTATGTCTGTTTCCTCATCGCCAAAATGGTTCGTGAGAATTTGCACAAGCTGACAGGTACGGTAGATATTTATCCGGCACTCAACCCATTAGGTATTGATTCTATGCAGCGAGGAGTTCCTGCATTTGACCTTGATATGAACAGAATCTTTCCGGGGAATCCACGCGGTTCGATGGTGGAGAAGGTGGCACATGACATTTATACAGACCTTTCAGGTGCAGACATGGTCATCGACATTCATGCTTCAAACATCTTCTTGCGCGAGATTCCTCAGGTGCGAATTTCTGAGATGACTGCAGAAAAGCTGGTTCCATCGGCCAAGCTGATGGGTATTGATTTCATCTGGATTCATCAGGCGGCTACGGTTCTTGAGTCTACACTTGCACATTCGTTAAATAGCACTGGCACACCATGTCTTGTGGCAGAAATGGGTGTGGGTGGTCGTATCAATCGTCCGATGTGCCAGCATCTGGTCGATGGCATTCAGAATCTGATGCACCACATGGGTATCTGGAAAGAAGCTCCCGATCAGGCAAAAATAAAAGAGAGTATAATCTGCCAGGGTGCTGATGCAGTGGCTTTTGTCAATGCTACGACTTCGGGTATCTTTGTTACGGGTATTCATAATGATGTGCAAGTGAAAGAGGGGCAAAGCATCGGACAGATCATTTCTCCGCTTACTGGAGATGTCCTTTGTGATGTCACAGCGCCTTGTGATGGTTTGTTGTTTACGATACGCGCCTATCCGATTATTTATGAAGGAAGCCTGTTGGCCCGAATATACAAGCAGACCCTCCCTCAACCGGCCGCACCCCCTCTATCCCCCGAACAGCGGGGGCAGAAATCCACAAGGGAGGGGAGTGATTTCCTCATTAGTTAAAAATAAAATTAAAAACACCTCTCTTTGAAAAAACATTTTACTCCCCTCCCTTGTGGAGGGGTCGGGGGAGGGTCCAATTTTTATGAAAATCCAAACCATATTTACCATGTCGTCACCTTATCGTGACGATTTCCGCATCAAAGCCTATACGTTTGGCCAGGGAGCTAAGACGCTGGCCATTGTGGGTGCGATGCGAGGAGATGAGATGCAACAGCAGTATATTGCGTCTCGTCTGGTCAATGAGCTGAAACAGCTGGAGGCCAACGGACAGATAGCCGATGGTGTGTCTATCAGCGTCATCCCGTCGGTCAATCCTTTCTCTATGAATATTGAGAAACGTTTCTGGGCGCTCGATAATACGGATATCAACCGCATGTTTCCAGGCTATGATCTCGGAGAAACTACTCAGCGTATCGCCGCAGGATTGTTTGAGTTTATCCAGGAATATAAGTATGGCATTCAATTAGCGTCATACTATCTGCCTGGAAATTTTGTACCGCATGTCCGAGTAATTGATACTGGAACAGGAGCCACCGATATTTCTTTAGGAAAGCTGTTCGGATTCCCTTATGTCTCCACTCGTAAGCCTGCTCCATTTGATACGGTTCTGCTCAATTACAACTGGCAGATTTGGGATACACAAGCCTTCTCTCTGTATGCAGGAACAACTGAAACGATCGACCCACAAACTGCACAGCAAGCCATTGATGGTGTCTTGCGTTTTATGTCTGCACAGGGATTCCTTTTAGGGATGATGGTTTCAGATGGATGTGATTCTCAGATTATTGATGAAGATCAGTGTCCGACAATCCAGGCTTCGCATGCAGGTATCTTAGTAGATGTTGTTGATGCTGGAACCTCAATTCAGAAAGGTCAAATTATAGCAAGGATAATGCATCCTTATGATGGTTCGTTAGTTGCAGAAGTCATGTCACCTTGCGATGGTATGGTTTTCTTCTCGAGAAACAAATCCATCACTTATCAGAATACGGTTCTGTTCCGTATCAAGCCAGAATAAAGGAAAAGAGCTAGCTTCTCAATTGGAAGCCAGCTCTTTTTTAGTTGCCGTTTATTTGAATTGAAGACTATTTCTGAAAGCACTAGGGGACAAGCCTTTCTTGGTTTTATAGAACTTAGCAAAAGTAATCTGGGAAGAAAAGCCAAGGGCGTTAGCCACTTCCTGAATAGTCATAGTGGTGTTTGAAAGAAGTTTTTCAATCTCTTGCAAAAGATAATTATCTATGATCTGTTTGGGAGAGAGACCTCCAACGGATCCTGTAATCTGCGAAAGATATCTCGTTGAAATAGATAACTTTTCAGCATAGAACATCACATCATGGGCTGTTTGATAATTATCAGCCACAAGAGAAAGAAATGTGTTATACAGGTGTTGTGGCTGTAAGGATTTTGCATTCTGAGCAGAAGTATCAGCATACACGACCTGGCTATGAAGGTAGTCGTGGGCATGAGATACGGCCTCTGGTACTTCATCACCAAAAGCCAATCGTGAAGCGATAGCGGTAGAGAGGGTACCACCAACACCATGTTTCTGCCATCCTTCAATATTTACTGAGGAGAAGAATCTAAGATAATCTTTGCCGAAAAGCAAGGCGTTGATTCGTCCTTCCATATATGTTCCTCCACGTAGCAAGATCCATTCTGCTCCCATTTGCTGAAGTTCTTGTGCTGCGATTTTCATATCCTCATCTGTGGTAATCCTTCGACCGAATATTATTTCTGCATCTGTGCATTTTAATATTAATAATGAGCAGATAGGAAATAGATACGTGCTGAAGGCCTTGATGGCATCATTGGACATCAGGCAACCGCCATGAGAAGAGAGAACCTCTGGAGAACATACGATTTGTTTGCAACCCACAATCTCATTTCTTACAATACGGATGGTTTCCGCATTGTTGATCATTCCCACTTTGACGGCTTTTGGGTGCTCGTCTTCGTAGATGGCACATATTTGTCCTGCCACTAGATCTGATGGCAGTTCGTGAATGTCACGGATGTTCGTATTATTTTGTACTGTGACAGAAGTGACAGCAGTAACAGCATGGCCACCAAGATCTTTGATGGTACGAATGTCTGCCTGTATACCAGAAAAACCAGAGCTGTCTGATCCGTTGATGCAAAGTATAGTATTCATTGCTGCAAATATAAGAGATAACTTTGATTTAACAAAATAAGTATTCCGATTTGTTTAATGTTTACTCTTTGTAAGTACAGTTTTGCCATTTGAGAACTGTTATTCCGGCCATTATTTGAACGATTTTTACACAAAAAAAGACCAAAAATCGAGGCTATTTGCCTAGTATAACTGTCAAACAGACCCTGAAAAGGTTTTGTAAGTGAGTTTTTTTGAAGTTTTTGTTTGAACAAAGAAAAACAGCCCTACCTTTGCAGCGTCGAAAAGACAAGATATTTGCTTTATAGTGTTTATTTTAGGTATTATTTTAAAAGAATCGTGTTATGACAAAGCATGTTAGAAAGTATGTAAAAAAGGCGTTTAAGAGCTATTGCAACAATATGTATTCGCTCTATAAGCCATGTTATGAAGCGGGTGTCAACCCATTCATCTGATTAGCAAATAGTAATTATTAATAGCATAGCACTCATCTGTGACGGATGGGTGCTATTTTTATGACCAAGGATACGTGCAAAATATAAGTAATATGGGAAGTTCTGAAGTATTTTTCGATTAAAACGGGTTATAATAATAAAAAAACAATGCTTCAGGGTTGCATTTTTCCTTTGAAATTAGTATTTTTGCGCACGAATACTGTTTATCTTTATAAATATCAGTTCATGAAAAGACAATTCTTTCAGCTCTTTCTTTTTATTACGTTTTCAGTACTAATATCTGCATGTGGCCGACAGGGTACAGAGAAAACGTTTAGACTTGGAGTGTCTCAATGTAGCGATGATGCTTGGCGCACTAAGCTGAATGAGGAGATGCAGCGAGAATTGCTTTTCCATCCTGAAATCTCTCTCGAAGTCAGGTCGGCTCATGACGACAATGATCAGCAGGCAGCAGATATCGATTATTTCATCAACGAAAAAGTCGATTTGCTCATCGTGTCTCCTAATGAGGCTGCTGTTCTTACACCGGCAGTTTCTAAAGCTTATGATGCCGGTATTCCAGTCATTGTAGCAGACCGTAAGGTAGAAGGAGAGAAGTATACGGCTTTCGTCGGTGGTGACAATCTGGCGGTAGGTCAACTGATGGCTCAGTCACTTACCATGATGCTTCCTGAAGGAGGAAAAGTATTTGAGTTGCTTGGTCTGCCAGGTTCAACTCCTGCCGAATTACGTCATGAAGGTTTCATTAAGGGATTAGGAGACAAGGTCGATAAATATGAGATTGTGCAGGCTGTAGGTAATTGGTTTAAAGAGCAAGGAGAACACATTACCGACAGTCTCCTTCTGCTACATCCTGATGTAAAGATGATTCTGGCTCAGAATGACCAGATGGCTATCGGTGCACATATTGCTCTTGAGCGAAAAATGCCAAATAATGATATCCAACTGATCGGCGTTGATGGTCTTACCGGTCCTGGCAATGGAGTAGAGGCTATCCTCAATGGTTGGATGGAAGCATCTGCTGTCTATGCCACAGGAGGCGATCAGATTATCCAGACGGCATTCAAGATTCTCAACGGAGAACCATTTGAACGAAATACAGAGCTGAATACTTACCTCATTGATCCGGTCAATGCTCCGATGATAAACAACATTTATCAGGAGGTCCTTCGTGAGGTTGATACGGTGCAGATGCTCAAAGGCCGTGTCGATTATTTCTGGCAGCAGCATAATCTTGAGCAGGCTTTGCTTTATTCTATGCTAACCTTTTTGGGTATTGTCATCTTCTTTATCATCATTCTATATCGTCAGTATTATGCCAAGAAGATGATCAATGAAAGCCTTGCCCGTCAGCAGAAGACCCTCAAGGAACAACGAGATAAGCTTAAAGAGCAGCGAGATCAACTTGAGACACAGAATGAGCAGCTTAAAGCCCTTTCTGAGCAGCTTGAAGAAGCAACAAAAGCAAAGTTGATGTTCTTTACCAATGTTTCACATGATTTCCGCACTCCGTTGACCCTTATCAATGGCCCTATCGAACAGTTGATGAATGCGGCAGATGCCGATGGCCTGACTGCTGGAGATAGCCGTCAGCAGCTTTTGCGACTGGCTCATAAGAATGTGCAGGTATTGTTGCGTCTTGTCAATCAGATTCTTGATTTCCGCAAATATGAGAGTGGCAAATTGGAGCTCAATCTTCAAGCCATTGATTTCAGGGAAGCTGTACAGGGATGGTATGATTCATTCAGAGGACTGGCTTATAAGAAACATATTAAGCTCGACTTGAATATACAGGAAAACTGCTCAGATACAGCGTTCCATACCATGGGAGATCTTCCGAAGTTAGAGCGAATCTTCTTTAATATCATGGGTAATGCTTTCAAGTTTACCCCTGAGAATGGTCGTATCGAGGTTGAATTAGGACTTAAGGATTCTTCATCTATAATCCTTCGTATTGGAGATACAGGACCAGGTATCAATGTAGAGCATATTCAGAAGATCTTTGAGAATTTCTATCAGATAGATTCCGCTCACCATGAAGGATCTGGCATCGGATTGGCACTGGTCAAGAACTTTGTGGAGTTGCACGGTGGTACTATCGATGTAAAGAATCAGAGTGTGGGTACCGGATCCATCTTTACCGTCATATTACCTATCCGCGAACTTACTGAGTCACTGGCAGAGAAGGAACAGCGTCGTGCTGTCAATATCACTGCGGCACAGGTTGAAAGTGAGTTGGCAGAGGTTATCGAACCTCAGGAACTTGCAGAAGATGATCCAAAACCAGCAGTACTGGTTATTGACGATAATGCAGATATCCGTCAGTATTTACGTACATTGCTGAGCCCAAATTATCATGTATTCACAGCTGCAGACGGTCAGGAAGGTATCCGCAAAGCTATGCGACTCGTTCCAGACATCATTATCTGCGATGTGATGATGCCAGGTATCGATGGAATGGAGACCTGTCGCCGTCTAAAATCAGAAGTCAATACCTGTCATATTCCGGTACTGATGCTTACCGCCTGCAATCTTGACGAGCAGCGTGTGCAAGGTCATCAAGAAGGTGCCGATGCCTATATCCCAAAGCCATTCAGCAGCGATGTCCTTATTGCTCAGCTCGATGTCTTGGTTAAGAGTCATGATAGGGTTCGCGATTTCTTTAGCGAAGGTTCGGTTTCTCAACCTTCTGCCAAAGTATCAAAGCAGCAGAATAACATTCCTATCAAGGAATCATCGTTAGACGATAAGTTCCTTCGCAAGATGCGAGAAATGATTGATCAGAACCTGGCAGATCCGGATTTCGGAGTAGAGCAATTAGGTGATGAGATTGGCATGAGCCGTGCACAGCTTTATCGTAAGTGCAAGGCTTTGACCAACTATTCACCAGTCGAGCTGATTCGTAATACCCGACTGAAGCGAGCTCAGCAGATGTTGGCTCAGGGAGATGAGACTATTGCACAGGTAGCTTATGCAGTAGGCTTTACGGCTCCAAGTTATTTCACTAAATGTTATAAGGAATACTTTGGAGAGAATCCGAACGAATTGGTTAAGCGTAAAGGGTAAGACTGTCTTATCATCCCTTTTGAGATGCAATCAACAATAAAATACCTTAATATTATGAATGTAAATTTTTCATCTTTTGCTATTCTTCTGATGTGTGCATTCTCTGCTTGTACAGGAGGTCAACAAGAGAGTCCTGCTCCAGCACCAGCGAAAGGCGCCTCTCTTGCAGAAGTCTCAGGAATCCCTTACAGCGACGTAACGGTCAATAAGAAAGAGGGGAAATACGTATTGGTAATCAGTTCAAGTCCCCGTCGTGGTGGCAATACAGATCTGCTCGCTGACGAATTCGTACGAGGTGCACAAGAGGCTGGAGGCAAAGTAGAAAAAGTCTTTTTAGCCGATTTAGATCTGGAGTTCCTTACAGCTGATGGCGCAAATAAGCCACATGACGTACCTCGAGACAATGCCACAGGTCAGCTTGTTGAGAAATTTCTTGCAGCAGATGTCCTTTGCATGGCTTCTCCTACCTATTATATGAATGTCAATGATCGTATGAAGACATTCATTGATGCTACTTTCCTGGCTTGGGGAGACGAGCGAATGGGCAACAAGGAGT
The DNA here is from genome assembly GCA_045642245.1 of Bacteroidales bacterium. Taxonomy (GTDB): domain Bacteria; phylum Bacteroidota; class Bacteroidia; order Bacteroidales; family UBA3663; genus Liminaster. The sequence continues at coordinate 21,473 of JAZUIL010000233.1, read as the reverse complement.
ATTACTATATTACAGCTTGTGCACAGGATGCAGATGAAACCGCAGAATGGTGTCTGAACGGTTTTCGTGGATTTGTCATGTGTCTGCCAAATCCGACTGAGAGAGGTTCTGTCAAGGCGATTTCTATGGGTCGACCAGGTGCTGTAGCAGGTACTCGTTACATGGAAGAGGCCTATCAACTTGGATTGACCATTAATAAATAATCAAAGCATTATAATCTAATCGTCCCCTCATGCAATAGGATTGGTTTTGACAACCTTAGCATGAGGGGACGATGTTTTTGTAATCAAATAGAATATCTCGTAATCGTTCTAATATTAAAGGAACGCGTATTTAAGAACGAACAGAATTGATAGTATGATCATACCCAGATTAAGATCCTTGTATTTGCCGCTGCAGACATGAATCAGAACCCATGAAATGAGACCCATCAGGATACCATCAGAGATCGAATAGGTCAAAGGCATGAAGGCAATACAGATGAAGCAAGGAATCGCCGAAATGTACTCCTGGAAGTTGACCTTACGGATATCGTGCATCATCATAACTCCTACTAATACCAACGCTGGAGCTGTTGCCTGACCAGGAATAGCAAGGAAAAGTGGTGCGAGGAACAATGCCAAAGCGAAACAGATGGCAGAGGTGAATGAGGTCAGACCGCTACGACCTCCTACATTGACGCCTGAAGCACTTTCTACATACGTGGTGACTGTAGAAGTACCGAGAATTGCACCTACGGTAGTGCCGATAGCATCGGCCATGAAGGCATCCTTAAGGCGAGGGATGTTACCTTGTTCGTCGACCATTCCTGCTCGATGGCTCACACCGATGAGTGTGCCGATCGTGTCAAACATATCGATGAAAAGGAAGGTAAGGACGCAGATCACCATATCGACGCTCAGGATACTTGACCATTCAAACTGACAGAAGACTGGCGCAAGGCTTGGAGGGGTACTTACAACAGCAGTGAAGTTGGTGACACCCAATGGGATTCCTACAACGGTAGTGACTAAGATGCCAATCAGAAGAGCTCCAGTTATATTACGAACCAGAAGAACTGCACTAAGCAGGATGCCGAAACAAGCCAGTAATACAGCAGGATCATGCAGATTGCCTAAAGAGACGAGTGTAGAAGAATTTGCAGTTACGATACCCGCATTCTTCAAGCCGATAAATGCAATGAAAAGACCGATACCTGGAGAGATGGAACGACGTAACAGCAATGGCATGCAATCGACGATCTTCTGACGCAACCCTGAGATAGTCAGCAGGATGAAGATGATACCTTCGATGAATACCGCCGTCAATGCGAATTGCCAGGTATAACCCATGGTGAGAACAATCGTGTAAGCAAAGAACGCGTTCAAACCCATGCCAGGGGCCAGAGAGAAAGGTAACTTAGCATAGATTGCCATCACTAATGTTGCTACAACTGCAGATACGACAGAAGCAGTAAAGACAGCACCAGGATCCATACCAGCATCTCCCAGGATGCTTGGATTCACGGCCAGAATATAGGCCATGGTGAGGAAGGTGGTGATGCCACCCATGATCTCTTTTTTAAGAGTCATGGTCTTTGGATCAAATCCGAAAAGTTTAGACAGCATATTTTTTGAAATGATAAATTGTAAGAACTAGTTTAGAGATTGAACTTGACTGCCAATGTAGGATTGACAAAGAAGGTCTTGTCATTGAAAGCATTGTAGATGAAGTTGTTGCTGATTTCCCACTCTGTGCCAAACGAAATCTTATCATTCACATTGTACCAGAGCTGAGGTTCTGAGAGGATCACCATTTGGCCATGGCCATTATACTTCTGGCCACGCCAGAAGTCGATGAATCCTGCAAAGGTGCACTTGCCCTGTGCAAATGTCGTACTCCATACACCTGTGAGCTGAGCGCTGGCATAAGCCTTGTTTCCATTCTGGCCAAAGAACTGCTTATAAAGCACCTGTACAGAGTATGTGGTAGAGAAGTCTTCGTTATGTCCGTTCCATGCAGGACCAATCAAAGCCGAGGTCTGGAAGCTGGTACCCAGATTCAGGCCTCCATCATACTCAATGTGAGCAGCAAATCCCTTTTGGCCAACGTTAAACTCACGACTTACCTCTGTATAAGCACCAGCCATACCATGTTGGTTGATATCCAGATCGACGAAATAGTACCAAGAACCGAGAGCGTCAGCAGAAAATTTCTCAAATGTGGCAGTGATATTCTGGCGACCTGCCTCTTCATCGCTATAAAGGTTACGACCGAAGTCATAATGTACCTGGATATTCTGTGCATTGGCAGCAACTCCGGCTACCAGCATTGCGCAAAGGAAGAAAAACTTTTTCATAAGATATTGATTATGATTTATGAAATCTCATGTAAAGATCCCAATTATAAAATATGAATTCTCAATTATGAATTAAATTAGATCTTATCACCATACATCAGGTCACCTGCATCGCCAAGACCTGGTACGATGTACTTGTGTTCATTGAGTATCGGATCAATAGCACCGCAAACCAGAACCACATCATCTGATGGGAATACCTTCTGCAGATAGTCGACACCACTCTGAGCAGCAATAACACAAGCCATCACTAATCTGCGAGGAGTTCCTTTTGTCTTCAACGCTTCATAGGCAAGTTCCAAGCTACCACCAGTAGCCAGCATAGGATCGACGAGAATCAGTGTCTTATCGTCAAGCGAAGGAGAAGCGCAATACTCTACCTTGATGCCAACTTCATTCATCTCACGGTCTTTGTAGTAGCGATAAGCCGAAACAAAAGCATTGCCTGCACCATCGAAAATATCGAGGAAACTCTGGTGCAAAGGAAGTCCGGCGCGGAAAACAGTACCAACAACCACATCATCATCGCAGGTATTGACTACACATTTATCGAGTGGTGTATGGATGGTTTTCTTGCTATAAGAAAGGAATTTACTGATCTCATAGGCCTCCACATGACCGATACGGACGATGTTCTGACGGAAACGCATACGTTCATTCTGCACATTCACATCTCGCAGTTCTGCCAAGAAGGTATTGAGGATGCTGCAGCTTTCGCTAAGATTGATTACTTTCATAGTATATATAAATATGAGTGAAAAACTTGTTTTTTCACTTGTCATGTTGAGCAAAGCGAAACATCTCACACGCTGCTATATTTGCTATTTACGAGATCCTTCGTTCCACTCAGGATGACATGCAAAAATACCAAGTTATTTTTTGCTCGTTTTAATGAGATTAAATTTCTTCTTTAATATCATGCTTCTCCTTGCCGTTGAAGCTCTTTACTTTCATACCCAGTTTTTCAGGCAAAATACCATTGAGCAGGATGCCAACGATAGCTGCAATCGCAAGACCTGAGAGGTGAATACTGCCGATGGCAACACTATCTCCTGCACCATATTTGACACCGATGGCCAGGACGAGGATTAAAGCGGCAACGAAAACATTACGTGAACTTGAGAGGTCAACGTGCGATTCAACTAGGTTTCTGACACCTACAGATGAAATCATACCATAGAGAATCAGGCTCACACCACCGATCGTAGCCGTTGGCATCAGACCAATGAGACAAGCGAATTTCGGACAGAAACTCAGTACGATGCTGAAGCAAGCAGCCAGACGGATGACAGCAGGATCGAACACACGAGTCAAGTTCAGTACACCGGTATTCTCGCCATAAGTAGTGTTAGCAGGAGCTCCAAAGAGGCTGGCCAACGCTGTAGCAAGGCCATCACCCATCAACGTGCGATGCAAACCTGGTTTCTCCAGGAAATCCTTTCCTACGGTAGAAGAGATGGCGCACATATCACCAATATGTTCCATGATTGTAGCAAAAGCAATCGGAACAATGGCGATGATACTGCTGAGTAACAAGGTGGTATTTACGTCATCGAAGACGGCTAGGACAGAGGTCTCGCGACTGAATGGCAAGCCGAACCAGTCGGCTTCTGCTACGCTTGTAAAGTCAACCTCTCCCATTACTGCAGCTAAAGCATACGACACGACGACACCAAGGAGGATCGGGATAATCTTGATGATCCCTTTACCCCAAGTACTTGCTCCGATTACGACGACGATGGCCGTGATGGCCAACAGCCAGTTGCTCGTGCAGTTGGTGATAGCCGATCCTGAGAGCGTCAGGCCGATGGCGATAACCATAGGACCGGTGACTACTGGAGGGAAGAATCGCAGTACCTTCTGTGTGCCGAACCACTTGATCAGTGCCGCCATAATGAAATAGCAAAGTCCTGCACAGAAGACACCCATACATGCATATCCTAAGGCTAGTGACTCGCTCATGCCTAACTCCATACCCATCTGCTTCACCGACAGATAACCACCGATGAAGGCGAAGCTGGAACCAAGGAAAGCAGGAACAGTACGCTTAGAGAGCAAATGGAAAACCAGCGTGCCAAGACCTGCAAAGAGCAAGGTGGTCGAGACAGGCAATCCGGTGAGAGCTGGAACCAGGATGGTGGCGCCAAACATAGCAAACAGATGTTGAACACCTAGTATGGTGTATTTACCATACCCTAACTGACGGGCATCAGTGATACCCTCTTGAGGTTTGAATTCCATATCAATTCTTTTCTTTAGGTAATACAAGATTCAGGATGACAGCGAGAAGGAAGACTACAGCCACACAGTTCTCTGCAAATACGGTTTGCACAATCTGCGGGAAAATGGCAAACATGCCTGTTGCCTGAGTGAAACCAAGGCCGATGCTGAGCGAAAGAGCCACAATGATCATATTTCGATCAGAGAATCCACATTTAGCCAGCATGCCAAAACCCGCAAACATGATCGAACCGAACATCATGATGGTGCAACCTCCTAATACAGCTTGTGGAATGGAGGTGAGGAGTGTTCCTACTACAGGGAAAAGACCACCAATAATCATGATACAGGCACCTGTAGCAATGGTAAAGCGGTTGACAACCTTTGAAATAGCAGCCAAACCGACATTCTGAGAGAAAGAAGTAATAGGAGTACAGCCAAAGAGGCCGGCTACAACGCTTACAAAACCATCGCAAGCTACCGAAGCTCCCATTTCCTTTTTGTTTACTTCTCGTCCGAGGGCACCAGAACAGAGAGCTGAGGTGTCTCCGATTGTTTCGGTGGCCGAGACGAGAAAGACGCAGATAATGGCAAGAATAGCGTCAAGATGGAATTCTGGAGTAAATGGCATGAACTTTGGAAATGCCATCACATCGACGTTATTAAGGCCGGAGAAATCGACCATACCCATGCAAAGTGCTACAATATAACCTACGATGAGGCCTACTAACACAGACAAAGCGCGGAGGAATCCTTTGGCAAAGATTTGGGTAATCAAGCATGTCAGCAGCGTGATAGTTCCTACAATCCAGTTGTTTACGCTTCCGAAATCTGCGGCACCCTGACCACCGGCAAAGCTATTTGCTCCGATAGGGAGGAGCGAGAAGCCGATGGCAGTAACTACGGTTGCAGCCACGACATGAGGAATGAGCTTTGTCCATTGGTTTGGAAATAATCCAAGAAGACCTTCCACAATACCGCCTATGATGACGGCTCCCATCAAGGTTCCCATTCCCTGAGTGGTGGCAATGACTATAGCCAAAGAAAGGAAAGTGAAACTGATACCCATCACAATAGGCAGGCGTGAACCGATACGCCACACCGGATAGAGCTGAATAAGGGTACCGATACCGGCGATGATCATACAGTTCTGCACCAAAGCAGCACTCAATGCCGGGTCGATACCCACTATATTTGCAAGAATAATGATTGGAGTGATGTTGCTCACAAACATGGCTAGCACATGTTGCAGGCCGAACGGGACAGCTTGTGTCAAAGGTACACGCCCATCAAGCTGGTAAAGGTTACTTTTTTGATTCTCCATAGCAAACTGGTGATTAGAATAATAAATAGGCAATTAGAATAAACTTTGAAATCGATACTTACGACTTCAGATTCGGATTCAGGAGTGGCACGGCAGGCTGTTCGCGGAACTTGATCGTCTGTGACTGCCAATCCATCGATTCTACGATGGCAAGCGACTCCAGCCGGTACCCTTCTGCTCGCAGTTCTCCGCCACCTTTCTGCTGTCCTTTCTCAACGGCAATACCTATACCTGCTACCTCAGCACCTGCCTGATGCACTAAGTCGATGAGCGCGTGAGCAGCTTCGCCATCAGCCAGGAAGTCATCAACGATAAGCACCTTGTCCGTTGCATTGAGATAAGGTTTGGAGATGAAGACATTGTTCATCTTCTTGTGTGTAAATGAATAGGCTTGTGCAACATACTTGTCATCGGTACTGTTGGCCGTCTGACTCTTTTTTGCAAAAACAACAGGTACATCGTATAGATGTGCCAAAAGTGTGGCGATGGCAATGCCACTGGCTTCGATGGTCAGCACCTTGTTCACTTCCACATCACGGAACCGTCGCTTGAACTCATAGGCCATCTGGCGCATGATGTCGATGTCGATCTGGTGATTCAGGAAACTGTCCACCTTGAGAATGTTGCCCTCTTTAATGACACCATCCTGCAGGATCTTTTCTTCCAGGAAATTCATAAATAGTATTGATATTTTAAGATGTAATGACTAACAGGCGCTACAAAGGTATGAGATTCCTGCTATAACTCCAAATTATCGATCATAAATCAATGGATATATGGTGAAATTTGCTACAATTGTTAACAACATAAGGAGAAAATAAGGGTAAAAAATAAAAGACCAAAGATTCACATCTTCGGCCTTTTTTCATTCACATTACCTATAATACCTTATTATTACCAAATTCACAATGTCGAAAAGTACTATTGTTTTGACGGTGCAAAGATAGATATTTAATTAGGAGAGCAATATAACAAATCGTTCATGAGACAAAACTCGCAACAAATGTTGAAGAAAATGATACAAATACTACTTGTTTTTAGGTTTTTCTTCATTTCTAGGCTTAAAATGTCAACACATTGTTCATTGTGTTGATATTATTGTCCATGGCATCCTAATTTCCGTACGCGTTTTAGGATGCCATGCTTTAAAATGTGCTGTCACGATTTCGTTTGTTCCTATTTTACGTCGTGGCATCCTTTCCACGGTACCGTGATAAGGATGCCACGACCAAGAAAGGTTCTTTATGAAATCCAGATGTCCTTTTCATGACCAAGAAATGCACTTCAGGAAATCTAATGCTACCTTTGTCTTGATAAAATTCGGAATGAAACATCTAAAAAAGTAAGTGAAGTGTGAGATTTTTCGCTCATTTGATGGAAAATATGTTGCAAAATGTGTATTTGCAACAAAAATATTGTTTCGCGCAACATTCTTTGATGCTCAATTATAATAAGGTGAATATCTTTGCACCGCAAAATGTGTCGGAATTCGTATTGTGGAGGATTCCAATACCAGAAAGCAAAACACCATGAAAAAAATCAAACAACAATAATAATTTACAAACCTATTTTAACAACACAAAACATGAAACGATTCCTATTGATCGCAGCCATGATGCTCTGCACTACCGTGCTGGCATTGGCCCAGACAATGAAGGTGAGCGGTACTGTCATGGACAAGGGCTTAGGTGAGCCTGTCCTGGGTGCTACCGTCCTCGAAGTGGGAACTCAGAACGGTACTGTTACCGATTTTGATGGCAACTTCGAACTCACCGTTCAGAAGGGTGCTACCCTTCAGTTCAGCTACATCGGCTACACCACTGTCACTCTCCCTGCACAGGAGAAGATGGAGGTAGAGATGAGCGAAGACAGCCAGATGCTCGAAGAATTCGTAGTAACTGGTTATACCGTACAGCGTAAGGCCGACCTCACCGGTTCGGTAGCTGTAGTTTCTACTAAGGACATGAAGACCAACAGCAACCCTGACCCAATGAAGTCACTGCAGGGTAAGGTTGCAGGTATGACCGTCACCACCAACGGTTCTCCAGCAGGTACTGCTACCATCCGTATCCGTGGTATCGGCTCTATCAACTCTAACCAGGATCCTCTTTACGTTATCGATGGTGTGCCAACCACCTCTGGCCTCAACACTCTCAACGCTGCCGACATCGAGTCAATGCAGGTTTTGAAGGATGCGGCTTCGGCTTCTATCTACGGTTCACGTGCTGCTAACGGTGTCATCATCATCACCACCAAGAGCGGTAAGAAGAATGAGGGTAAGGTTAAGATTGACTTCAATGCAGCTGTAACTGCTAACTTCTACAATGGTCAGTCGAAGATGAAGCTCCTCAACGCTAAGCAGTACGCTACAGCTATGGCACAGGCTGCTCTCAACGACGGTATGGATCCTGTAGCTTATGCTTACAATTATGGTCTCAACCTCAACGCTGGCAGCGGCTTCGGCATCACTGCATACAACCCTGCAACTGGTCAGTATAACAACTACACCGTAGCTGGTGCTTATGGCAATGGCGAGTTTATCAACGCCAGCCAGAAGATGCAGCTCAGCGATACCGACTGGCTCGGCGAGATCAGCCGTACTGGTATCACTCAGAACTATGACCTTTCTATCAGCAATGGTACTGAGAAGAGCACTCAGATGCTCAGCATCGGTTATAAGAAGGCTGAAGGTGTCTTGAAGTACACTGACTTCGAGAACATCGCAATCCGTCTCAACTCTACCTATAATATTAATAAGTATATTAACGTAGGCGAGAACTTCACTCTTACTTACAGTGATCAGGTAGACTGCGCTCCACTTGAGAATGCACTCAAGATGCCAGCTATCATCCCTGTATTCGAGAAGGATGGTACAACTTACGGTGGTCCTGTTGGTTCTATGCGTGACCGTCAGAACCCTATGCGCGAGCTCGCTTACAACAAGGATAACCGCCTCAAGATGTGGCGTATCTTTGGTAACGGCTTCATCAACATCAAGCCTATCAAGGGCCTTGACCTCCGTTCAAACTTCGGTATTGACTACAATGCCAACTTCATTCACCACATGACCTACACCTTCATCTCTGATAACGTATCTGAGAAGACTCCTAAGACCAGTGTAGATCAGACCAACGACTTGAAGTGGAACTGGTCAAACACCGCTAACTACCTCGTACCACTGCCAGAGGATCACACCCTCACCGCTTTGGCTGGTTTCGAGCTCTACAAGCAGGACTTCGTAAACATCAACGGTACTGCTGAAGGCTTCGCTATTGAGAATCAGCTTTATATGTGGCCTAACGCTGCTACTGGCACACAGCGCCTCTATGGTGCTAACGTAGGTTACTCACTTGTTTCTTTCTTCGGCAAACTCGACTATAACTGGCAGGATTTGATCCTCGCATCATTCACCATCCGTCGAGATGGTTCGAGCCGCTTCGGTAAGAACAACCGCTACGGTACCTTCCCAGCAGCTTCTCTCGGTTATCGTCTTTCTAAGAATCTCCACTTCGACTGGCTCTCTGACTTGAAGCTCCGTGCTTCTTGGGGTCAGACTGGTAACCAGGCTATCGACAACTCTGCACGTTACACCATCTTCATCGCTGACTACGGTACAGGCCGTCAGGACGGTACTGCTTACGATATGAAGGGTGAAGGCGGCGGCCAGTTCAACAGCGGCTACCGTGTACAGAGTACTGGTAACGATAACCTCAAGTGGGAGACCGCTGAGCAGTGGAACTTCGGTGCTGACTTCGGTTTCTTCAACAACGATCTCTATGGTACCTTCGATGCATATATCAAGGACGTAAAGGATATGCTTATCAACCCTGCTTACCTCGGTTCTGTAGGTGAGGGTGGTGCAAGCTGGCTCAATGGTCCATCTCTCCGTAACTGGGGTATGGAGCTCACCCTTGGCTACCGTGGCACTACTTCATTCGGTATGGGTTACAACATCTCTGGTAACGTTGACTTCTTCCGCAACCGTGTAACTTGGTTGCCAGAGACCACTACTGGTTCTTATGCACACACCTCTAAGCAGAACCTCATCGAGGCTAAGGTGCCTTACGGTTCGAGCGTAGGTTATGTTGCTGATGGTCTCTTCACCAGCCGCGAGGAAGTTCTCGCTTCAGGTCAGGAGAATGCACGTCTCGGTGGTATCAAGTATGCTGACCTCGATGGTAACGGCGTAATCAACAGCGATGACCAGACTTGGATCTTCAACCCAGTACCAGACTTCTCATATGGTCTTACTGTAAACCTCGACTATAAGGGCTTCGACTTTCAGATGTTCTGGCAGGGTGTTGCTGGTCAGGATGTTTACAACGGCCAGAAGTTCCAGACCGACTTCTACGGTCTCGTAGACGTTAACTCAAGCAAGGGTAGTCGTCTCCTCGACGCTTGGTTGCCAGGCGTAAATGAGAAGAGCACCATCCCAATGCTTTCAACTATGAATAACTCTGACGAAGGTCGTGCTTCTACATACTTCGTAGAGAATGGTTCTTACCTCAAGCTCCGTACCCTCCAGGTAGGTTACAACTTCCCAGAGAAGCTCCTCAAGAAGGCAAACATCGGCAGTGCTCGTGTTTATCTCAGTGGCAACAACCTCGCTACTATCAAGAGCAGCAGCTTGACTTGCACCGATCCTGAGAACCCAGGCTTCGCTTATCCTATCTCAACCTCTGTAAGCTTCGGCCTCCAGATAGGATTCTAAAAAGGGACCCTCCCCCGACCCCTCCACAAGGGAGGGGAGTAATTACCATCATGGGGAAAGTTCAATATTTATATATCATTAAAAAAGATAACAATGAAAAAATATATTTTCGGAGCCCTTGCACTTGCTGCTACTTTGAGCTTTAGCAGCTGCGACGATTTCCTCGAGGTAAAGCCTTCAGGTATCGTTGATGAGGAGCTTGCATTCGATGATCCAGACGCAATGGTGACTGCAGCTTATGCAGCTCTCGGCGCTGACTGGTATACATATCCTTTCAACCTCTGGCCTTATGGCTCACTGGCCAGCGATGACGCTCTCAAAGGCGGTGGTGATACTGGCGATACTGAGTATCACGCAGTAGAAATCTGGAGTTCTCTTTCTTCTACCAACCCTGGCGGTCATATGGATGAGCTCTGGTATCACCTCTATGTTTCAATCTCTCGTTGCAACCGTGCTATCATGGCTGTACGCGATAAGGGTGTCGATAAGCTCGGTGCTGAGGTAGCAAAGAGCCGCGATGGCGAGGCTCACTTCCTCCGTGCACACTTCTATCTCAAGCTGGCTCAGCTTTTCTATCAGGTTCCATTCATTGACGAGGAGATCCTCGCTAATGCTACTCAGGAGCAGACTCGTAACGACGAGTTGACCCATGAGCAGTTGATGGACAAGATCATCGCTGACTTCGAGTATGCTTACAACAATCTTCCTGAGCGTCAGAGCGAGAAGGCCCGCGTTACCAAGTATGCTGCAGCTGCTATGTTGGCTAAGTGCTACTTGACCAAGGCTTACGGTGATGGTTATGAGGCTAATACTGGCTATAACCACATTAACTCTGGCGATATGGAAAAGGTTATCAAGTACACCGGTGATGTTTTGGCTGGTCCATTCAAGTTGGAGGATGACTTCGGTGACCTCTTCATGGAGAACAACAAGAACAACTGCGAGTCAATCTTCGCTGTTCAGCACTCTAACTATGAGGATGACAACACCAAGTTCGGTCGTTCAAACTGGAGCAACATGCTTAACGGTTGCCACGGTATCTGGTCAAAGGGTTGGGACTTCCACAAGCCATCACAGAACCTCGTAAATGCATTCAAGGTTGATGATAATGGTCTTCCAATGTTCAACGACTATGAGAAGGAGCACAACATCTATCCTCTCAATGGCGTAGTTCAGACTCAGAAGTGGGATCCACGTCTCTTCCACACTGTAGGTCTTCCTACCTATCCTTATAAGTATGAGAGCGAGTATATGCTCGATAAGGATAAGAACGCTCGCTGTCCATCTTCTTATGGCTACTTCACTTCTTTGAAGGAGGTTCCACAGCGTTCAAAGGGTGAGAGCTACACTGAGGGTACCTGGCAGGGCTTTGCAATGAACGATTACGTTGTACGTTACTCTGAAGTTCTTCTCTGGCGTGCTGAGGCTCTCATTGAGACTGGCAAGGTTGCTGATGGTATTGACCTCATCAACAAGCTCCGTGAGCGTGCTAACAAGTCTGTTGCTAAGTACATCAACTTCGCTGCTGACAAGATCGGTATCCTGGGTATGTACAGAACTGATGCTAACAAGGACGACGCTCGTATGTATCTCCGTTGGGAGAAGCGTCTTGAGATGGCTATGGAGTCAGAGCGTTTCTTCGACCTCCGTCGTTGGGGTCTTGCTTCAAAGACTATGAACGAGTACTTTGCAGCAGAGAAGAACTCTAACTACGAGGGTATGGACTACGCTGGTTACCTCAACGCTGCAAGCTTCCAGGCTGGCAAGAACGAGTACTGGCCAATTCCTTACCAGCAGCTCTTCTACGTTCCAGGTCTCTATACTCAGAACAAGGGTTATTAATTGACCTATCCCCTTTTATCCCCCTCTCATACAAAGCAATCGGGAGGGGGTGTAAATAAAACTTCTTAAGAAGAATGGGGAGTAAATACAACCTATAATAAAAAAATAAAATGAAAATCCAATATATTTTTGCAGCATTTGCAACAGTCGCAATGATGACTGCCTGCAACGCTGATATGGACATTGAGATCGCAGATCCTGTCCTCTCGGCTCCTGATGCTAATGCCATTCAGGGTAGCCTTCAGGGCGACAACTACGTGCTCACATGGTCTGGCACTTCTGGCCAGATGCAGGTTACACGATACGCTAATGGCAACAAGGCTGGTTCTGAGGTAGTAAGCGGTAACTCATATACTCACCGCGATGTTGAGACCAACGTTAACTATATGTACATCCTGAAGCTTGCTGACGGTAACGGCAACTTCTCTAAGGGTGTTATCAAGGAGTATACCCGTCCAGGTGCTGGCAAGTGCTCTAACCTTGCTATGGCACAGGTTGAGAAGGTTGGTGGCTATGATGCAACCGTAGAGTGGAGCACCGCTGGTAGCAATGCAACTAAGGTTAACCTCATTGCAGAGAACGGTGGTGGTCGTCAGATCAAGGAATCTCTCTCTGCTAACCAGACAACTTTCACTATTCCTGACGTAGTTGAGGGTGAGGTTTGGAATGTAACTCTCGTAGCAGAGAATGGTGAGGGTACTTCACTTCCTATCAACTCTTCACTCCGTATCGGTAAGCTCGCTGTTGCTTACCTCAGCATGTACGATACTCCTGAGGAGCTCATCGCTAATGGTGATGACGACGAGGCTTATGGCTGGGTTTGGTTCCACGAGAACTATCCAACTGGTACCTACGTTCCATTCAGCAGCATCACTTCTGCTGATGTTCTCGAGCCATATCGTGTAGCATTCTTCATGCGCGATATTGACAATCCTGACGTTTCTGGTTCAGCTTGGGATTATCCTGAGGTTGTCAACAAGGCTACTCCATACGTTGCAGAGTGGTATAAGAATGGCGGTAGCCTCCTCCTCTGGAGCCACGCTACTACTTATGTAGGTCACCTCGGCCGTCTGCCACTTGACATGCTCAAGCAGAATGACAATGCTATCGGTTACTGGGGCGACAACAACCCTGATACCTGGAAGATGGCTGTACAGCTCGCACCAGGTGAGGGTCGCTTCATGAAGGATGCTTCTACTCACCCACTCTTCAAGGGTCTTGACGTAGAGCCTGCTGGTAACACCAAGCTCATCGCATTCAAGAACGGTGCTTTCACAGAGGATCACAACTGCTTGTTCTTCAACATTCCATCAGTACTCACCGGTATCGGTAACCAGGAGGAGGCTTGCTACAATGTAGTAACCAAGACCTACGGTATCATTCCACTCGGTACTTGGGACAGCCAGATCAACTGGGTAAGCCAGCTCAACGTCTGGGAGGCTCAGCAGGGTGACACCGAGTTCCAGGGTACTATCATCTGCGTAGGTAACGGTGGTTGTAACTTCTACCTCAAGCAGGCTGACGGCAGCTTCGACGTTCTCAAGCAGCCTTCTACCAACGTTTACCAGAGCAACATCGAGCAGATGGCTAAGAATGCCATTGAGTATTTGAAGACTCGATAATCTATGAATTAATAATGATTAATGAATAATGAATAATGGTCTCTTCTTGGACTATGGTTTATTATAGGCAGGAACCCCCTTATTCAATTCATTAATCATTATTAATTAATCATTATTAATTCTATGAAAAAATCTTTCCTCCTCCTTACCTTAGGTCTTCTTGTAGTGGCTTCGTGTGGAGAAGGTGGCAGTGATGATCCGATTATCAATCCGACGCCTACGCCCAATCCTACACCAACCCCTACACCGACTCCAACACCAGAACCTGTACCACAAGGCGCTTATTCAGAGCTTTACCGTCCACAGATCCATTATACTCCAGTACGTAACTGGGTCAATGATCCTAATGGTATGGTCTATCTGAACGGAACCTGGCATCTTTATTACCAGTATAATCCTTATGGCAATGACTGGGGTAATATGAGTTGGGGACATGCTACAAGTACTGACTTGATGCATTGGCAGGAACAACCAACCGCACTGATGAAGGATGATCTGGGAGATATCTTCTCCGGTTCAGCCATCATTGACAAAGATGACACAGCAGGTTTTGGCAAGGGTACTTTGATTGCATTCTATACCAGTGCTGGCGAGCACCAGCAGCAGAGTATGGCCTACAGTACCGATGGAGGAATGACTTTCACGAAGTATAGCGGTAATCCGATCATCGCTAACTCTGACAAACCAGACTTCCGTGATCCGAAAGTCTTCTGGCATGAAGAATCACAACAATGGGTGATGTCTCTGGCTTTAGGCTGGAGCTGTGGTATCGAGTTCTGGACCAGCCGCGACTTGCGTTCCTGGAGCTATGCCAGCACCTTTACCACCGACATCAAGCGTTGTCTGAACTGTCAGTGGGAGTGTCCTGACCTCATCTGCCTTGATTATAACGGAGGCAAGAAATGGGTACTTATCGTCAACATCAATCCAGGTGGTCCTAAGGGAGGTTCTGGTGTTATGGGCTTTGTCGGTGACTTTGACGGCAAGACCTTTACAGCTGACAAACTTGACTACCCGATGTGGATGGACTTTGGTCTGGACAATTACGCGGGTGTAACCTGGAGCAATGCTCCTGATGATCGTAAGATTCTCATCGGCTGGATGAACAACTGGATGTACTCCGGAGCTGTCCCTTGTACTCCATGGCGTTCTGCATTTACTCTTCCACGTGAGATTACACTCGTTGACATTGACGGAAAGCCATATATCGCTAGCCGCGTAGTCAAGGAGATTGATAAAATCGCAGGCAAATGGCAAGATATCTCTGGCACCAGCTATGTGATGGAGAGCGCTCCAGCAGCATATCAACTGCAACTCACTATTCCTATTACTGAGAAGTGTTCGATCGTTCTTAGCAATGAGGATAAAGAGAAGTACGAACTCACGACCAACACCACCTTCCGTCAGATCTGCGCCAAGCGTACTTCTGCCACAGGTGCTATGGTCAGCAGCTTCTCAATTCCGTCGGTCGATGGCAACATCTACACCACCGAATCGACAGTAACTCTTGACATTTATGTCGATCAGTCTTCTGTGGAGATTTTCTCCGCTGATGGCACTATGGCAATGACCAATCTGGTCTTCCCTACAAGCATATACAATACGATTACTGTTCCAGCGTCGGCAACCGATGTCAAGTTCCGTACACTGGATAGTATCTGGAAAAAATAACCAAGTTTTGGTCAGAAATCACTCAGGAAATAGAAAATCCGTATTTTTGCTATAATAAATCTATTGTTGAAACATTTTTTTTATCTCCTGAGCGATTTTTTTACTACCTATTATATTATTTATACTACCTTTGCAGCACCAAAACTGATAAACACAACAAAAACATAAACACAATGAACACCAGAAAACTTACCCTCTTAGCATTGTTAGCCACCGCTGCAACTTCTTTGTTTGCACAGCAGGCCAATGTAAAAGTCGAAAACGTAGGTACTCGCAACGCCATGATTCGCGTTTCTGATGACTACAAGTATCTCCTCTTCCCAATCGAGGAAAAAGCTCCAGAAAGTCACGTTCGACTGATGTGCGACACCAAGCTTGAGCAGACCTTCACCGTCCGTCTCGCTCAGGAAGCCGTAGATTATTATATGCCTCTCGAACTCGAGGGTTTCAAGGGCCACAAGGTACTGCTTGATATCCGCGAAGCTGATTATAACATCGGACATGGTGTAGAACCTCGTTGGAGAGATCAGATTTGCCTTTCAAATACTTTCGATACTGGCAATACTGAATTGTGGCGTCCTATTTTCCATCATACCCCTCCTTACGCTTGGATGAACGACCCTAACGGTATGTTCTATGATGAGACCACTCAGACCTGGAACCTCTACTATCAGTGGGGTCCATACGATTCGAAGTGGAACAACATGACCTGGCGTCACTCATCTTCTAAGGATCTTATCAACTGGAAGGACGAAGGCGTAGCTATTGCTCCTAATGCTTTGGGTACTATTTTCTCTGGCTCATGTGTCGTTGATAAGGAGAATACTGCTGGCTTCGGCAAGGGTGCAGTCATCGCTCTCTACACTTCTGCAGGTGACAGTCAGCGTCAGAGCTTGGCTTACAGCACCGATGGTGGTAAGACTTTCATCAACTATGCTGGCAACCCAGTTCTCGCTGCAGGTATTCCTGACTTCCGCGATCCAAATATGTTCTGGAATGAGAAGATCAACGCTTGGAATCTTATCCTCGCTGCAGGTCAGGAGATGCGCATCTACACTTCTCCAAACCTCATCGACTGGAAGGAAGAGTCTCGTTTCGGTCTCGGTTATGGTAACCACAAGGGTGTATGGGAGTGTCCAGATCTCATGGAACTCGAAGTCCTTGACGCTAATGGCAAGAAGACCGGAAAGACTAAGTGGGTACTTATCTGCAACATCAACCCTGGTGGCCCATTCGGTGGCTCAGCTACTCAGTATTTCGTAGGCGAATTCGATGGTCATCGTTTCGTTTGTGAGGACAATGCATTCGAGAGCAAGTGGATGGATTACGGCAAGGATCACTATGCTACCGTTTCATTCTCAGGTGCTCCTAACGGCCGTAAGACCGTCATCGCATGGATGTCTAACTGGGAGTATGCTGACGCTGTTCCTACCAAGCAGTTCCGTTCTTCTAACTCCATCGCTCGTGACCTCTTCCTTTATGAGGCTCATGGTATGACCTATGTTGGTTGTCGTCCTTCTCCAGAGTATGACAATGGTGTACTTAATAACGTCCTGAAGGGTGCTGATCAGACGATCAATGTCAAGGGTAGCGGTTCATGGACACTCAGCAACAAGTTCGGTGAACATGTAGATATTATCTATGATGATACTGCTCGTCTCCTTACCGTGACTCGCACTAAGAGTGGTATTCAGGGCTTCTCTTCTAACTTCCCTGCTTCTACCACCGCTCCTGTACATCGTCCATTGACCTCTATCCGTGTCATTGTCGACAATGCTTCAGTCGAGGTATTTGGCAACAATGGTGAGGTTTGTCTTACCAACTTAGTGTTCCCACAGGCTCCTCTTACCAAGTTAACAGTTAACAAAAGCAAGAAATAATGAAAAAGACTAGTATTGCAGTCCTCCTGCCAGTGATGCTCTGCTTCTTCTCGATGGGTTTCGTAGACCTTGTAGGCATTGCATCAAACTATGTTCAGAAAGATCTCGGCCTTACCGACGGTCAGGCAGGTATCATGCCATCGCTCGTATTCTTCTGGTTCCTGATCTTCTCTGTGCCAACCGGCATGCTGATGAATAAGATCGGTCGTAAGAAGACCGTTCTCCTCTCAATCATCGTAACCATCCTTTCGCTCCTCGTTCCATTCGTAGGCGATTCATACGGTGTGATGCTCTGCGCTTTCTCTTTGCTTGGTATTGGCAATGCATTGATGCAGACCTCTTTGAACCCACTCGTTGCTCTTTTTGTTGACGACTCGCGTCTGGCTTCGACCATGACTTTTGGTCAGTTCGTTAAGGCTATCGCTTCGTTCCTGGCTCCTTATATTGCTATGTGGGGTGCAACAGCAGTGATTCCTTCATTCGGCCTCGGTTGGCGCGTGCTCTTCCCAATCTATGCTGTGATTGGTATTCTCGCAGCTTTGGCTTTGGGTGTAACTCGTATCGATGAGCCAAAGGCAGAAGGCAAGGCTTCTTCTATTGGTGAGTGCTTCGCATTGCTTGGCAAGCCATACATCCTTCTCTGCTTCCTCGGCATTATGTGTCACGTAGGTATTGACGTAGGTACTAACACCTATGCTCCTAAGATCTTGATCGAGCGTCTCGGCTGGAGCTTGGATGAGGCTGCATTCGCTACTTCTCTCTACTTCATCTTCCGTACCATCGGCTGTTTCACCGGCTCTGGTATCTTGGCTAAGATTTCTGGCAAGGCTTTCCTCGGCATTTCTGCAGCTATGTGTGTCGCTTCTATGATCTGCCTCTCAGTAGGTACTTCACAGGCGCTCCTCTACCTCGGCATTGCACTCGTTGGTTATGGCAACTCTAATGTCTTCTCAATCTGCTTCAGCCAGGCTTTGCTGCACGATCCTAAGCATCAGAACGAAATCTCTGGTCTCATGATCATGGGTCTCTTCGGTGGTACACTCTTCCCACTCGCAATGGGCTTCATGAGCGATGCTATGGGTACTATCGGTGCTGTACTCGTTATGGCTGTCGGTGCTGCTTACCTTTGCTTCTTGACTGCTAAAGTGAAAAAATAGGACCCACCCCAACCCTCCCTCATAGGGAGGGAGAATAAAAGTTACTTATGTGGGTCATAATAATCTTATTATTTATATAGTACAAACACAAAAAACCGCGACACCCCCGGATAGACATTACTAACTATAATGCCCCCTCCCTATGAGGGAGGGTTGGGGTGGGTCTTTATGAAAAATATCATCGTAGGCATGGGTGAGGCACTTTGGGATTGCCTCCCAGAAGGTCGTAAGTTCGGTGGCGCTCCTGCCAATTTCGCATATCATGTAGGTCAGTTCGGCTGGCATAGTGTAGTTGTTTCTGCTGTCGGTAATGACGCTCTCGGTGACGAGATCATGGACATCGTCCGTGGCGTGAACCTCGACAACCGCATTGCTCGTGTCATTCAGCCAACCGGTACTGTAAAGGTAACTCTCTCTGGCGAGGGTATTCCTGCTTATGAGATTTGCGAGGACGTGGCTTGGGATAACATCCCTTGGAGCGAGGACCTCGAGAAGTTGGCTAAGGATACCAAGGCTGTTTGCTTCGGTTCTTTGGCTCAGCGTTCTGCAGGTAGCCGTGACACTATCATGCGCTTCATCGACGCCATGGATATGGATACTGAGCGTATCTATGATATCAACCTTCGTCAGCATTTCTATAGCCAGGAGGTTATCGAGGACAGCCTTCGCCGCGCTACCATCCTCAAGCTCAATGAGGAGGAGATCGTAGTCGTAGCAGAACTTCTCGGTCTTACTGGTAAGGAAGAGGATATGTGCCGTCAGATCCTGGCTCGTTATCCTAAGCTCAAGATGGTGATCCTCACCTATGGCGCTGTAGGTAGCTATGTATTCTCTACCACTGAGACCAGCTATCAGGCTACTCCAAAGGTAAAGGTAGCTGATACCGTAGGCGCTGGTGACTCTTTCACTGCTACTTTCGTAGCTCAGTACCTCAAGGGTAAGTCTATCCAGGATGCACATCGCATTGCTGTTCAGGCTTCAGCTTTCGTATGCACACAGAATGGTGCTATGCCTAAGTTCCCTGAGGAGATCCTCAATGCATAAGACTCTTTGATGCTTTTTGTGCGATATAATATAATTAAAAAGGTAATGTTTATGTGATTCCTTTTTCGCGTGTTTATTTTAAGGTATATAGTGTTTTATTGAATAGGTAATAGATTTGGTGTTATTAATAGGTGTTTTTGATTCAGTCCTGAAGATGTGATATCTTCAGGACTTTTTCTTTTTTACCTCCTTTTATTGAGGAATAATAGGACATTTTGAGTTCAAAAAGTGCAATTATCGCTCAATAATGGTCCATTTTGATTTCCTGACGGCCCTTTTTACGTCGTGGCATCCACTTTTCGGTACTGAAAAGTGGATGAATTGATGACGGCATCCACAATTGAGTACCGAAAAGAGGATGCCACGATGATGAAATCCACATTTGCGTATTGAAAAATGGATGATTTCAATTTCAATTTCAGATTTGCGGGAAGGATTTCTCCTCTTTTTTGTCAAAATCGTGTCTGTAGCTATCTGTAGCCGGGGTTAGGTAGTTAGATAGACACTAATTATATATATTTAAGAGTAAAAATAAGTATTTACTATATAAATTTAGTCTACAGACACTTAAAAACCCTCAATAGAAGAGTAAAAAACCTCAACTGAAAAGGGTCAATTTTTAAGTAATTCCCGTTGAGAGCGTGGATTGACGGATGAATTGCCGTTTTACCCCTCTCAGCGAAATTGAAATGAAATCGAAATCGAAATTGAATTGACTCAAATTTAACATTTCTGCATCAGTTCATGAATCTGGCTCAAATGCAAATTCAAATGATTGGTGTAGCCAACGATCATGTCCTGTAACGTCACGCGACAGCCTTCATAATCAATCCAATAGTTATTGAGTTTCATCTCATCGACAGATTTCATAATTTGGCAGATATGGAGGTTATAGTACTTCCAGAGAGATAGAAGCGTGTCCCAATCTTCATGCTGATAATCCTGCAGTTCGATCCATAGGTCGTTATCCTGTGTATAATCAGGGAAGACAAGCATACCCATTTCTGTATTTGGCATGGAGTGACCACAGCGAGGAGCGTATTGCAAACGAACCATGCGCTGATGATTGTTGCTTGCCGAGTCAATCAGATGGCCGACGAGCATCTTGATGCTGCGGTTCTGTTGATTGAAGCGAGAGGTAATGATATCCTCGGAAAGAAACCTCAGAATGGGTTCTTCCCGAAGAATGATGTTTTGTATTTCTTCGATAATTTCACTAAATCTATTCATGAGTTTATAATGTTTTCTAATGGAAACATCACTCCACACTGGTAATCGGGGCTTTGGATGTCTGTGCCAGCATACCACTCCATCATACAACTATTACGAGCAATCTTGAACTCTGGATGCTGTCGGAGCCATACTTCATGGAAATAGGCATATTGATCCTGAAAGGCTGCCATACCACCTTCGAAATGTATCTTCAGCCACTGGCCACTTGGGATAGGGTAGAGGTTCATGCCCTCTGGCACGTTGCCTCCTTTGTATGTTCCACCGATGACGTAGGTGAATGTCTTGGCGCTGCAAGCTGCAAAGTTCTCATCTGCGCAGGTCATGCAGTAATGATTAGGCAACTGGCAGGTGCAAAGAGCGAACTCTCCCACATTATTATATATAGCGACCTGCTGGAACTCATTCGGAGCCTTGCCTTCCATATAGACAGG
>JAZUIL010000232.1:0-3454 GCA_045642245.1 Bacteroidales bacterium | reverse complement strand
GGCACTTTCTCGGGCGCTCTCTTCGGCATGGATGTTAAAACGATTGCTGATGGAGTTTTCCAGAAGCCTGATTTCAACAAGCAGGTACACTACCTCTTCTTGGGTTGTGGCACTGAGGAGAACTTCGGTACTCAGGCCATGGTCAAGGAACTTCAGGAAATGGGTGTAGATGCACATCTCTTTGAGAGCCAAGGTACAGCACACGAGTGGCTTACTTGGCGCCGTTGCCTCCATGCGTTCCTGCCACATCTTTTTAAGAATGCAAAGAAATAATAATATACGTCGAGAATTAGTGAATTAGAGATTCTATTTTATTGTTTGTTGTTGTTTGTTATTGAAATCTCTAATTCCTAATTCTTGATAGAAAACATTTTTCTTATGCGACATTTCCTATCTTTCCTGGCTCTTCTGCCATTCTTGGCTGAAGCTGAGCAATTGAAAGTCAACTTCATCACTTCCGACATCGTCCGTGTGCAATATACGGCCGAAGAGGATTTCCGTCCTGGTGCAAATAACACCGGCGTGTGTGTGGAGCAGCCTTTACGTAAGTTGCCAGTCGAAACCATCGAGCAAGATGACGTGACGGTAATACAGTCGCCTGTCCTTATCGTAGAGATTGATAAGCAGACGAAAGCTATTACTTTCCGTGATCGTGCTACGGGTCGAGTGCTTCTGCAGGAGAATGCAAAGCAGCCACGTATGGCCGGCAAGGTTTATACTGAGAAGATTATTTATGATGAGTCTTCGCAGCGAACCGTGCAGACGGCCGACGGACAGAAAGTGGAGATGGACATCCTACGACGTGACACCATAGACTATACATGGCGTTACCGTACCTACTTCAACTGGCAGGACGGTGAGGCTTTGTACGGTCTGGGTTGTCATGTCGAGGACTTTATGAATCTGCGCGGTCACACCCAGTGGCTGACGCAACACAATCTGAAGGCCATGGTGCCTGTACTCAATTCAACAAATGGCTACGGCCTTTTGTTCGATGCGGGATGCGCCATGGTCTTCAATGACGAGGAGTATAACCCTATCCTCGGTAATCCTGGCTACGTAGAACTTGATGCCGCCAAACAGATTGACTACTATTTCATGAAAGGCGAAAGCCTGGATGACGTAGTGGCTCAGTATCGCCTGCTGACTGGCGAAGCACCTATGATGCCACGTTATCTTTTCGGTTATACCCAGTCGAAGGAGCGTTATTGTTCCCAGCACGAAGTCATCGAAACCCTGGCGGAATATCGTCGTCGCCAAGTACCAATCGATATGATCGTGCAGGACTGGAATTATTGGCCACAGGGTTGGGGCTACATGCACATGGATCCGAAGTTCTATCCAGATCCTAAGGCTATGGCCGATTCTGTGCATCAGATGAACGCCCGATTGATGGTTTCAATCTGGCCAAATCCTCAAGGCTGTCCGCAGTTTGATGACTACAACGCTAAAGGTTTCATGCTCCCACACTCGGTTTATGACGCTTTCTCAAAGGAGGCGCGTGACCAGTATTGGGAGACAGCTAACACCGAGTTCTTCTCAAAAGGTTTTGACGCTTGGTGGACCGACTGTTCCGAACCACTTGATGGCGACTGGAAGCCTATGCCAAAGGGTTACAACCACGATAGTCACAAGCTTCGTTGGGAAAGTACCAAAGACATTCTCACCGAGGCTTTAGGTGCAGAGCGTAGCAGCCTTTATTCTCTCTATCATGCTGGTGGAATTTACGAACATCAGCGTAGCGTATCCAACGAGAAGCGCGTAGTCAACCTGACCCGCTCTTCTTATGCTGGTCAACAGCGCTATAGTACTATCACCTGGAACGGTGATACGTATGCTTCGTGGGAGTCTTTCCGCAAACAGATTCCTGCCGGCCTGAACTTCATGGCCACTGGCTGTCCTTATTGGAGCGTGGACGTAGGTTCGTTCTTCACCGCACCTGACCGCTGGCATCGTTGGTTCTGTGTGGGAGAATTCCCAGAAGGATGCAATGATCCCGCTTATCGCGAGTATTACACCCGTATGTTCCAATGGGGCACTTTCTTGCCTATGCTTCGCAGCCATGGCACTGATACTCCACGTGAGATCTGGCGCTTTGGAGAACCTGGTACACCTTACTATGATGCCATTCTTGACATGATTCGTCTTCGTTACAGCCTTATACCTTATATATATAGTATGGCTGCGATGACGACACAGCAGAACTATACGATGGTCCGTTTGCTGGCTTTCGATTTTGCAAAGGATCCACAAGTACTCGATCTGAAGGATGAGTATATGTTCGGTCCTGCCTTCCTGGTTTGTCCAGTGACTACCCCAGCTGCAAAGCCAGGCGAGACCATTGAGCGCCGCACTTATCTGCCAAAAGATACCAAATGGTATGACTATTGGACCAACACCACTTACCAGGGTGGTCAATGGATCAACGCCTTTGCTCCGCTCAATCAGTTGCCTCTCTTTGTCCGTGCCGGCAGCATTATCCCGATGGGTCCTAATGTTCAGTACGATGGCGAAAAGTCTTGGCAGACACTTACCGTTCGTGTCTACCCAGGTGCCGATGGTTCGTTTACTCTTTACGAGGACGAAGGCGACAACTATAACTATGAGACACGTCTCTATACTGAGATTCCTTTCCAGTGGAATGAAGCTTCTCGCACGTTGACCATCGGAAAGCGTGCAGGTCACTTCCCTGGTTATATTTCCAATCGAACCTTTATCATCACATTACCTGATGGTACAAGCAAGACGGTGAAATATAGCGGAAGTGCAAAAGTCGTAAAACTGTAAATACATTCGTTTAGATTTATTAAAACGTACCTTATATAAATAATAGCATCATGAAATCTTCTATCTTATTCGCAGCCATCACCGCATTGACCATGACTGCTATGTCTGCTTCGGCCAAGACCGAGAATCTGAATATTCAGGGTCCCAAAGGCAAGCTTGCAGCAATCCTGCAGACACCAGATAATCTCAAGCAAGGACAGAAATGTCCGATCGTCATTCTTTGTCACGGCTTCAATGGAAGCAAGGACAATGACGGTGGCATCATGTTCGAGATTGCCAAGTCACTTGAAAGTCAAGGCGTGGCTTCTATTCGTTTCGATTTCAATGGTCACGGTCAGAGCGAAGGCAAGTTCTCTGAGATGACCGTGCAGAATGAGATTGAAGATGCTAAGGCGGTCTATAACTATGCAGCAGCATTGCCATACGTTCGCAGTGTCTCAATCCTTGGTCATTCACAGGGTGGTGTCATTGCTAGTATGACTGCGGGTGAACTGGGAGCACAGAAGATTGAGCGTGTGGCTCTCCTTGCTCCAGCTGTCTGTTTGCGCGAAGATGCTATCCGTGGCAATACATTCGGTAAGAGCTATGACCCAATCAATCCTCCTGCAGAGATTGAGATTTTCCCTGGTCGTGCCATCGGTGGAGATTTTGTACGTCAGGCGCATGA
>JAZUIL010000231.1:0-11033 GCA_045642245.1 Bacteroidales bacterium | reverse complement strand
GAGAAGGTCATCAGCCCTGGTTGTGTGATTATCTCTGGTGGCGGTGAGGTTACTGACGTTCGCAAGGTCGTTTCTCCAGTCGTACAGCTTGATCGCAGCACTACACTTTACTACGTGGACTTCTCATTCTGTGAGATGCGTCTTGGTGGTTCTGCTCTTGCTCAGACGCTCAATAAGCTTGGCGACAGCGTTCCTACCGTTGAGAACTCAGAGTACTTCGCTGATGCATTTGAGGCCGTACAGAAGGCTATCAAGGAGGATCTGATCCTTGCTGGTCACGATATCAGTGCAGGTGGTATGATCACCACACTCCTCGAGATGTGCTTCGCTAACACCGAGGGTGGTCTCCGCATCAACCTCAGCGACTTCGCCGAGAAGGATATGGTCAAGCTCCTCTTCGCAGAGAATCCAGGTGTCATCCTTCAGGTCAAGGACACCAAGAGCTTCGAGAAGATCTTCGAGAAGGCTGGTGTAGCCGTAGCAAAGATCGGTTATCCTTGTGATGAGCGCACCGTCAGTGTCCGTCAGGGTGACTTCGTAGAGAGCTTCGACATCGATGCACTCCGTGACGTATGGTACGAGTCTTCACACCTCCTCGACCGCAAGCAGAGTGGTGTACAGAAGGCTGACGAGCGCTTCGAGAACTATAAGAAACAGCCACTTTACTACCTCTGGCCAAAGACCTTTACTGGCAAGCTCGCACAGTGGGGTCTTGATCCAAACCGTCGCAACAAGACGGGCGTCAAGGCTGCAATCATCCGCGAGAAGGGTGTCAACTCAGAGCGTGAGATGGCTTACTCAATGTGGCTCGCAGGCTTCGACGTAAAGGACGTTCACATCACCGACCTTATCTCTGGTCGTGAGGACTTGAAGGACGTTAACCTCATCGTCTTCTGCGGTGGCTTCTCTAACTCCGACGTACTCGGTTCGGCTAAGGGTTGGGCAGCAGGCTTCCTCTACAACGAGAAGGCACGTAAGGCGCTCGAGGACTTCTATGCACGTCCTGACACCCTGTCGCTCGGTATCTGTAACGGTTGCCAGCTGATGATCGAAATGGGTCTCGTAGGTTCTAACCTCGACACCAAGAATCCAGACATCCTCGCAGCTGCACAGAATCCTGGTCGCGTTCACATGTTGCACAACGACAGCCACAAGTTCGAGTCTAACTTCGTCAATGTCCGTATCCCTAAGAACAACAGCGTGATGATGGGTAGCCTCTCAGGTGCTCGCATCGGTATCTGGGCCGCTCACGGTGAGGGTAAGTTCGGTTTGCCAGCAGGCAAGAGCCTCGAGGATTACAACACCGTTGCACTCTATGGTTATAAGACCTATCCAGCTAACCCTAACGGTTCGCCAGAGGGCCTGGCAGGTATCTGTTCGGCCGACGGCCGCCACTTGGCTATGATGCCACACCCTGAGCGCGCCATGTTCCCTTGGCAGTGTGGTTACTATCCACAGGATCACAAGAACGACGAGTGCACACCATGGCTCGAGATCTTCGTCAACGCTCGCAAGTGGGTTGAAGCACAGAAATAATCTTCTAGAATAAAATGAATCATCCTGGGTTTGCCTTTCCCCTAGCGCAATCCCAGGATGAATCGTAAGGAATAAGGATTAAAACTTTCCCTACAATACGACAATTATTAATAATCTCCATCAAAGAAATCAAAGGAACCCATAAAATGATTCGACCCAATGTCTGATTTCTTCAGATTTCCTTTGGCGGAAAGAAATGCTTATTATACAATGTCTATTCGTTCACTTTTTCTTGCAGTCCTTGGAGGCTGCTTGACAATTCCTACCATGGCAGATGAGGCACGTTTGCTTCGATTCCCTGCCACCAATGGTCAGGACCTTGTCTTCACCTATGCCGGTGACCTCTACAAGGCTCCGCTGGCAGGTGGTGTGGCTCAGCGCCTCACCTCACATGAAGGTTATGAGACCTTCGCTCGTATCTCACCAGATGGCAAGACCATCGCATTCACTGGTCAGTATGATGGCAATACTGAGGTTTACAGCATGCCAATCGAAGGTGGCCAGCCACAGCGTCTGACCTACACTGCTACCAACGCTCGTGACGATATGGGTGACCGTATGGGTCCTAACAACGTAGTGATGACCTGGAGTCCTGACGGCAAGCAGATCATCTATCGTAACCGTATCAGCGAGAGCTTCGACGGCAAGCTATGGTCTATCGCTCCAGAAGGTGGCATGAGCCAGGTCCTCCCATTACCAGAAGGCGGTTTCTGTTCATATTCTCCAGACGGCAAGCTCTTAGCTTACAACCGTGTGTTCCGTGAGTTCCGTACCTGGAAGCACTATAAGGGTGGTATGGCCGATGACGTTTGGATCTACGACCAGGCTGCTGGCAAGGTAACTAACATCACCAACAATGACGCTCAGGACATCTTCCCAATGTGGATCGGCGATGAGATCTTCTATTGCTCTGACCGCGACTTCACTATGAACCTCTTCGTCTATAACACCAAGACACAGAAGACTGAGAAGGTGACCAACTACGAGGATTATGACGTCCGCTTCCCAAGCACTGACGGCAAGACCATCGTTTACGAGCACGCTGGTTATATCTACAAGTTCGACCCAAAGACCCGCAAGAGCGAGCAGATCCACATCACCCTCAATGCAGAAGGCAACTTCGCACGTAAGGAGCTCAAGAATGTGTCAAGCTACGCTACCGCATATTCTGTAGACGGCGCAGGCAAGAACCTGGCTATCACCGCTCGTGGTGAGGTCTTCAACGTACCAGTAGAGAAAGGCGTAACCCGCAACCTTACCCGCACCCCAGGCGCTAACGAGCGTGAGGCTGTCTATTCTCCAGACGGCAAGAGCATCGTATATATCAGCGACCGTACTGGTGAGACCGAGCTCTGGCTCCAGCCAGCAGAAGGTGGCGAGGCTCGTCAGTTGACCAAGAACAACGACACCTACATCACCGGCGTACAGTGGACTCCAGACAGCAAGACCATCCTTTACACTGACCGTAAGAACCGTCTCGTGAAGGTTGATCCTCAGTCAGCAGCAAAGGACATTCTCATCACCTGTCCAGAGGGAGGCTTCCGTCGTGTTGCAATCTCTCCAGACAGCAAGTGGATCAGCTATACTCGTCCAGCTAAGAACCAGATGTCTATCGTCTATGTCATGAACCTCCAGAGCCGTGAGGAGATTGCAATCACAGAGAAGTGGTACAACTCAAGTTCTCCACTCTTCAGCGCTGATGGCAAGTATCTCATCTTCACTTCTGACCGTGACTTCAACCCAGTTTACAGCTCTACCGAGTGGAACCACTCATATAACAACCTCGGTGCTTTCTACCTCGTAACACTCGATAAGAACACTCCATCTCCATTCATGGTTAAGGGTGAGGAGGCTGCTCCTGCCAAGGCTGAGGCTCCTGCTAAGGGTAAGGCTGGCAGTGCTAAGCCAGAGGCTAAGGACGACAAGACCGTCACCGTCAAGATCGACGCTGAGGGTATGGTTCAGCGCATCGTCAAGCTCCCAGTAGCAGCTCCACGTTATGCAGGTGCTGTTTATTGCAACGATAACAAGCTCTACTTCAACGGTGGCAAGGGTACTCAGGTCTATGACTTTGCTAAGGATAAGACCGAGGATATCGCTGACGCTCGTCTCTCAGTCTTCGGCCAGAAGGCTGTATGGGTCAAGGGTGGCCGTGGCGGCGACGCTTCTATCTACGTTACCGACCTTCCTAAGGGTGGCAAGGTAGCTCTTGACAAGGCTGTCAACACCAAGGACATGGTGGCAGAGATCGACTATACTCAGGAGTGGGCTCAGATCTTTGACGAGACCTGGCGTGCATTCCGTGACGGTTTCTACCTCGAGAATATGCATGGCATTGACTGGAAGGCTATGAAGGACAAGTACGCAGTACTCCTCCCATACGTTAAGCATCGCCTCGACCTCAACTACGTCATTGGTGGTATGATCGGTGAATTGGCTTGTGGTCATGCTTACATCAACCCAGGCGAGTATCCAGGTGCTAAGAAGATTGATATGGGTCTCCTCGGCGCAGAGTTGAGCCGCGATGACAAGACCGGTTTCTACCGCATTGACCGCATCCTCCCAGGCGAGCCATACCGTCCTGAGCTCCGTTCTCCATTGACCGAGACCGGTCTCAACGTCAAGGCTGGCGACTATATCGTAGCAGTTGATGGTGTATCGGTAACTGAGACAACCAATATCTATTCGCTCCTCGTAGGCAAGGCTAATGTCCTCACCGAGCTCACCGTCAATAGCAGCGCTTCGACCAACGGTGCTCGTAAGATCGTTGTTAAGCCTATCGCTGACGAGTACATGCTCTACCACAACGAGTGGGTACTCAAGAACCTCAAGCACGTAGAGGAGAAGTCTAATGGCCGCATCGGTTATGTCTACATCCCTGATATGGGTCCTGAGGGCTTGAACGAGTTCTCTCGTATGTTCTATGCACAGCCCGATAAGGAGGCTCTCATCGTCGACGACCGTGCTAACGGTGGCGGTAACGTCTCTCCAATGATCATCGAGCGTCTGCTCCGTGAGCCATATCGTCTCACCATGTATCGTGGTCGCAGCACCACAGGTACCATCCCTGATGCAGCTATCCACGGTCCTAAGGCTCTCCTTATCAATAAGTATTCTGCTTCAGACGGTGACCTCTTCCCATGGAGCTTCAAGGCTACTAAGCTCGGTACCGTCATCGGTACCCGCACTTGGGGTGGTATCGTAGGTATCAGCGGTTCACTTCCTTATATGGATGGCTCTGACGTACGTGTACCATTCTTTACCAACTACAGCGCAGAGACCGGTGAGTGGATCGTAGAGAACCACGGCGTGGATCCAGACATCCTTCTCGACAATGATCCTATCCGCGAGCAGGCAGGTGAGGACCAGCAGCTCGATAAGGCTATCGAGGTACTCCTCGAGCAGCTCAAGGATCGCAAGCCATTGCCAGGCGTACCTGCTGCACGTACACTCAAGGACCTCGGTTGGTAAGCTTTCAATATAATATATCTCCGTCAGAGAAATCATAAAAAATCAAATAAGATGATTATTTCTTGATTTCGTTTGATTTCTTTGATGGAGGAAATAAAGGTATAGTGGTGTTGTATGGGGGCGAAAGCCTAAAAAATAATAATAAAAGAAAGATTTCGTACCTTTTATTTGTTTATTATCAAAATTTTAGTTACTTTTGCACCCAATAAAAGCAAAAATTGCCCATTATTAAACTAAACAAATATGAAGAAGACTCTTTTGATGGCTCTCGCTATCATCGCAGCTATGTCAGTGACCAGCTGCAAAAGTTCTAAGACCCTCAATCAGGCTGCTACCGTAGCTGAGCCAGCTGCTCAGGAGGTTGCTGAGGTTGCTCCAATCACTTACAGCACTCCAAAGCGTACCGCTCCAGTTGCACAGGCAGGTGACCGTACTGAGAAGGTTTCTGTAGTAAACAGCGCTGATGCAGGTTTGCTTAAGGACTACAACGTTGTTGTTGGTGCATTCGGCAACAAGACCAATGCAGAGAACTTCAAGAACAAGATGGCCGGTCGTGGTTACAATGCATTCCTCGTACAGAATGGTACTGGTATGTTCCGCGTAGTTGCTGGTGGTTATGACACCCGTGAGCAGGCTGTTCAGGTTCGTGACAACATTCGCACCACTTATGCTAACGACGATCCAGGTACATGTCCAGCAGCATGGCTCCTGATCCCAGAGATGTAATTCTTACGATCTCATAAATAAAATAAGTCAACACGAAATCGTGTTGGCTTATTTTTGTTTTAAAATCAGATGTCACGAATTCGTTTGTTCCTATTTTACATGTATTAAGGTATCATCTGAAATCCTGTAGTACCTTTATAGATGAAGGAAGGTATCGCATGAAATCATAATGTACCTTCTTATACGTTGGAAGGTATCTTAGGAGTTTGTTTGGTACATTCAGACATGAAATTAGGTACTCTACAAAACTGTAGAGTACCTAATTCTATTTTTACTCTGTATATTTTATGAACTAGCTAAAAGCTCCTTTGAGTTCTGGTTATTTCTCCGAATCGAGCAATTCAATGCCATTCTCCTTGATCAGGATACGCTGCTGTTTATAGAGCGCGCCGATGGCTTTCTTAAAGGTCTTCTTTGACATCTGGAGCTCGAAGGCGATCAGCTCTGGTGTAGAGTGATCTGTCAGTGGCATATAGCCGCCGTGGAGATGCAGAGCTTTAAGGATGGTAGCCTCGGCAGGATCGATCATCTGACGATAACCTAATGGCTGGAGTGATAGATCGATCTTCTCATCCTCACGGACACCCTTTACCCAAGCGCGGAGACGCTCACCGATGTGGATATCCTGGAAGATCTGGTTCTTATAGACCAGGCCGGTGTGCTGATGATTGATAATCACCTTATAACCGAGAGGAGTAGGTTTCCAGACGAGGACATCAACCTCCTCATTGTTCTCGTAAGTAGGAGGAATGTTGTCAAGGTACTTGTCGAGCTTGCTGGTACCAGCTATACGACCGCTGATCTCATCTATATATATATAAATAAGGTATCGACGACCTTCCTCCATCTTTTGCGCCTGTTCGCGGTGGGGGATGAGGAGTTCCTTCGATGTTCCCCAATCAGCAAAGGCACCTACCTGGTTCACGCTGTTGATCTTCAGGTGTGCAATCTGGCCGACGGTGGCATAGGGCCGCTCGTTGGTGGCAATGAGACGCGCTTCTGCATCCTGATAGACGAAGACCTTGAGTATGTCGCCTTCCTTGGCATTCTCCGGCATGTAACGCTTTGGCATGAGGATCTCCAGACCCTCACCACCATCGAGGTACAATCCGAAGTCTACGAGCTTGCAGACAGGGAGTTCGTTATATTGTCCTAATTTTACCATTATTAGTTTAAAGTTGAGAGTTTATAGTTTAGAGAAGTTTTGGAGCAAATAGAGTTTAGAGAAAATCAAAGTAAATCTATTTTTTTTACTATAGTACTAATAGACTTTTTACTATATAGACTACTCTAAACTCTAAACTTTCCACACTCAACTATTATTTTACTACTACCAGCTTGTCACCCTGCAGTTCTGGAACTACACCGAGTATACTTTTCCGCAGACAGTAGTTGAGGTCATTACGGAAGCCGTGGCGCATCAGACGGAGCGCGTGTTCACTCTGCATCAGGAAGGCCGAGAAATTGCGATTGGCCTGATGCCAGAGAGCTACGGCCAGACGTGCACCGTCACTGGCAGCCTCGACACCTTCTTCTTCTAAGAGCGTACTGGTGAGTGCACCTGCAAAGAGTGAGTCCTCCAGACAGATACGGCCATCGGCTCCTGAGCAGACGATCAGGACGTCCTTACCCATTGAGAGGATGCGGTTGGCCAGCGCCTGCAGATTGACGAATGCTCCGATGAGGAGACAATGACACTGTGACGCGCCTTTGATGGCCTTGGTACCATTGGTGGTCTTAATGACAAGCGACTTGCCATTGACTTTCTCTACAGAGTACTCAGCAGGAGAGTTGCCAAAGTCTGCAAATGAACAGCGCTCGGTACTCTGCTCTGCACCTACCAGATAGCCGAGAGACTTATAAGAGAGCGCCTCCTGCTCAGTGGCTACTGGGATGATGCTCTGTGCACCATTGGCAAAGGCCGTACAAATGGTAGTGGTGGCACGGAACACGTCCGTGACCACCACTACTGAATCCTGATGCTGGTAGAGATCCAGCAGGCTTGGAGAGAAGCAGATTTCAATCTTCATGTGCTACTCTTCGACTATTAGAGGAACTTCTCAATAGCCTCCTGCAATGCAGCCTTGCTGGCAGCACCTACGGTCTTGTGAACAACCTCGCCACCCTTGATGAAAAGAACGACAGGGATGTTGCGAATGCCGAACTGTGCAACGAGATCTTCGCCTTCATCTACGTTGTACTTGCCGATGACAGCCTTACCTTCATACTCCTCAGCGAGCTGCTCGATGATTGGAGTAAGACGCTGGCATGGACCACACCAAGTTGCCCAGAAGTCGATAACTACAAGTTGTTCGCCGGCAATAACCTCGGCATAATTCTGATCGGTAATTTGCTTTGCCATATTCTAAAAATAATTAAAGGATTTGAAATGGAATTATAGAGGAGTTAAAGGGGATTAGAAATGAGTCCTAGGGGAGAATGGCTTCATTTAGAAGAAGATCTCTTCGTTCAAGAGGCCATCAACCTCGATGTTGACCGAACCTTCAACCTTACCTGACTCGAAACATCCGCTATAGATGTTGGCGTCAATGATCTGATCACCGAACTGACCGTAACGGAGGTAGTTGCTACCAGCGAGTGATGGATCATGAATATCCATTTCTGCCTCGTAGAACAAGCTCTGTACGTTGAGGTTGATCATTGGCATCGGCTCCTTCTTATCCCAGATGATACCACCATCGTAGCGTACATCCTGACCGAGGAGGTCGGTGATTGTGAAGGCTGCACGTGAAGGACCACCTACAATCTTATCGAAGAATCTCAGCTGCTGTGGGAAGGTAACTGCCAGCTCACCATGAGCCAGGAGCGAACCACGACGGCCACCGAGGTAGAATGAACCGATGTAGCAGTTATCGTAGTTGTTACGGAAGTGGAAGTACTTTGGCAAGCCATACATGGCAACGGCCTTCATATAGAGGTCGAGCATGGTCTGTCCGTCCTTGTCCTTCTGCGCGAGATCCTTAATATTATTGAGTGTAAGGATCTTGTTGATGTATTCCTGCTCAGTGTACTGGCCACCGTTAGCACCCATATAGAGTTCGTTGATTACGGCGTTGTCACCTAAGTCGACTACGATGTCACCCATTTCGTCTTTGTCGTTGAGGACAGTAGCACAGTTACCACCGCTGAAGATAGCAGAGCTTACATATGCAGTAGAGTACTGGCCACCACCAATCTCGATGAGAGACTTCTGGACGTGTGGACGAACTGCATTCAAAGCATACATACGGTCAAACTCATCGGTAGCTGCATTTGGATGACGAGGATCGGTAGGAGTGAGGTAGACGTATGACTTGAGGCTCTCGTCCCAGGTTTCAGTCACAGTCTTCACGCTAGGATCCCACTTATAGAGGTAGTTGCCGTTACCAGCACCATAGACAGAAGCGATCTTGCCACCCTGCATCATGATACGAGTACCGTTGTAAGCTCGACCAGAAACGTCATTGCCACCGAATACACGACCATAGTTGCCATCGGTAATCATGATGACCGAAGAATACTGGTTAGAAGCATATGTTACGAGTGTAGTGTCTCGACGACCGGTTGCAGGATCATAGGTAATCTTGCTAGGCTTGATGTCACCCATTCGTGAACCACCATAGATATTCTCGATGCTGAGTCCAGGATTGCCAAGAACAAGCCAGAGACCTGGGGAACCACCATCACCAGGATAGAGGTTACGGTCACCACGTTCATTATAATAAAGTACGTCTCCCTGATTACAGCCGCCATAGATGCTACCGATGTTAGCACGCTGGATGTCCCATTGTGGCTGGAGTGTAAGAGGTGTCTTGTTGTTGCCACCGTAGAGACGGCAGATATTGTTGGCAAACAGAATCTGAGTACCGTCATCCTCAAAGCCTTCGTGCAGTGCAGGACGGATGAGGAAGTTCTTGCCACGCAGGTAGCAGCTCTCAGAGATGGTACGGTCGAACTTAGCTATATCATCCTTATTAGGATAATCGATGGTGATATGAGCCGAGTGGTTTACACAGCTGCTGTTAGCACCACCGAAGGCGCTCAGGATCGTACCGCCATGAATCTCAAGGTAAGTGCTGTCAACGCTAGGACGGCTAATTCCCTTCAGAGACTTAAGTTCACCACCCATAGTGATAACCTCACCGTTGGCATAGACATCGCCACTACCAGCGTCACCATATTCACCGTTGCCACCTGCATAGACCTCACCGATCAATGGATAGCCTGAAGCAGTGTTATCTTCATGCTCGCCTTCGTTGATGAATACGTAGGTGTTGGCTGCGAAGTCGGTCTGACGGATCGCAGACTTACGGTTGCTGAGGCCAATCTTACCAGAGAGGTCAGAACCACCGAATACACGGTCGATGATGACGTGGAAGTGATCGCTCGAACGATCCTCTACCTCTACCCATGTGCCACCGTCAATGTTGGCCATACGAGCACCTCCGAATACATCGCCTACACGACCGCTGTAGACACGGACGTGAGAAGAAACACCATCAAGCGCCTTGAACTGTGGCATGAGCGAACTCTCGCCGCAAATGTCGCCTTGGTGACCACCACCGTAGACACAACCCCAGACAGCGTTGTTAGATGCATGTCGTGCATCTGAACCCTTACACTGAAGATCGATACCTACGTTGGTACGACCGATGACGCGACCTGCAAGGCCACCGCCAAAGACGTTCAGACAGTTTGGAATACACATCTGGCCGTTGAGGACAGAACCACGGATATTAATATAGGTGTTACCGAGGATTTCAGTATTCTCACCCTTGCCGGCACCATAGATGAGGCCGGTCTCTGAGTTCCATTCCTGTGAGATATTGACCCAGTTCTCACCTTCTTTCAACTGATAGCCACCAAGCAGGTCAGAGTGGAAGTTAAGTGATGCATAACCCATGATGACACCATAGTCGAGACAGCCGGTGTAGATCTTTGCACCCTTATGGGCCTTGTTACCTTTAGTGTCTGTCGTCTGCTCGAGAGTAGCAAAACGGTTGAAGAGGTTGAGCTGCAGACGGTCGGTCATGATGAAATCATCGTGATAAGGTGCGATTCCGCCCAGCTTGCTGCGCTTTTCGCCATTGTGTGGTCCCTCCTTCTCTGTGTATGTGAAGTAGGCATTCTGGGCACCACCTACAATCTGATTGGTGATGGTCACACCCAAAGGCAAAGTGTAGATGTAGCAGGAATCGCTGGTCATGGAGCCACGGTAGCCGCCGCCCACGAACTCGCCGATCAGGATGTCACGTGCATCCATCTCGCCCGGGGTGTTGAACTCGATCTTGTCGCCCATG
>JAZUIL010000230.1:0-2408 GCA_045642245.1 Bacteroidales bacterium | reverse complement strand
CCGTTGTTCGATGCAATCCAGATCTTGCCATCTTCTCCGATCTGCATTGACGAGTAGGATTCTCCCATCATGGTGCCGATCTGGATAGGGTGGAAGGTCTGATCCTGAGCGTAATAGCGGAAGAGACCTTTATCGGCAAGTGCCCAAAGTACACCGTCAGGATCCTTGTCAATACTGAATACTCTGACTGCCTGTGGCTCTTTGAATCGGGTAACACTGCCGTCTGGTACATTGTATCTCATCAGCAGACCTTCTGTGCCAAACCATACGATATCATTGGTCTCTGCATACAAAGAGACAATCCAGCGTGTGCCATCATCTCTGACGATATTGTCAAGTTCTCCAGTACTGAGATTGTAGCTGAAGACGCCTTCGCCATTCGATCCAATATAGAGTGTCTTCTGGTCAGGTGACAATGCCATACACATGATGCTGCGGATGTCCAGCTCCTTCAAGTGAGGATCGCGAGAAATCTTTCCACTTCTGTCTAAGAGATAGATGCCATCGCCATAGGTGCCGATATACACATTGCCATTGGGTAATGCATGCAACACCATAATAGCGTTGGTCTTCATGATGGTGTTTTCTGCCGAATACAGCGTACGCGAGCCATCTGGCTTCTGCATCAGGATACCTGCTCCGTCCAGGCCATAGTATCTCGTTTTGTCAGGACCTTCTGCAAAACAGCTTACATTACTCAGGTTGTGTTCGCTTTCGGTGTTAGCCAGGATAGGCTGACAGGTGAAGAGCTTACCGCTGGTAGGGATGACCAGAATACCTTTCTGATAAAGATTGAGCCATGTATTATGCTGTTTATCGTGTGCTATGTTCTTGATTTTTACATGATCAAGGTCTACAGGACATAGTGGATAATGCAAGCGTTGTGCACGACGGTCACGTACGTTGAGCTGCCAGAATCCTTGTCCTTCAGTACCGACGAGCATACAGGTGTCCTGACCTGGTGCGATGGCCGTAATCTGCTTCTCCTCAAGTTCTGGAATCTCGAGTTTCTCAATATCAAAAGAACGGGTGTGACACATTAATATACCCTTGCCATTGGTGCCAAGATAGAGGACATGTGACGTCGGACCAAATGCAGCTGACTGAATCTCATATTGTTCCTGTTCCTCTTCGGTGATGGTTGTGACTGGTTTCATCAGTCTCATCGTCTTCGGATTGAGGACATACATCCAGTTATGAGAGAAGATCCAGTGTATACCTAGGTCATCGTTGATCATATTGGTGATATACGAGACGTTCAGTGCATCAGCATACGCTCTGGTCAGCGCCTGATCCACACTCATCGTCTGTTTATCAAAGACAAACAAACCATAGCCATTGGTGCCGATCAGCAGTTTACCCGGATATTCTTCGATCTTGACGATACATGAGACGCTGACCATATTGTTAGGATCTTCGTCAAGCGGAAAATGGATGAAACTGTTGCTGGCATGATCCAGATAATACAAACCATCATTCGCACCTACCCAGATTTTGCCATCATCATCGACAAAGGTGATAGAGATGTGGTTGGTGTTGAGCATGTATGGATTGTTGCTGTCGCCTGTAAACGTAGTGAAGTTCTGACCATCGAAACGCGATAATCCGCCTCGGGTAGATACCCAAAGGAAGTTGTCATTGTCGATAGTCAGGCCAGTGAGCTGTGTGCTGGCCAGTCCATGTTCGATGCTATAAAGACGTGGTTTCTGCGCATATAGGTGGCAAAGTGAGAGACTTATAACAAGCAGAACTAACGTAAAAAATCTTCTGTGTAGGTTTTTCATTCGGTGATCTGATTATGTGTCTTATCCTCCGGTTTCTGGAGTTACAATGCATTATTTCTGATGCAAAGATATAGAGCTTGATTCAAAAATGCAAGTCTTTACCTATAAAAAATGTATTTTGACAGAAAAAATAGCCTCCAAAGGGATTTAATTTCCCGATGGAGGCTATTGTTTGTCTTGTATAAGTCCTGAGAACTATACCAATTACTTGCGCTTGCCGTAACGGTTGAGGAACTTATCAACACGACCTGCGGTATCAACGAGCTTGTGCTTGCCAGTGTAGAATGGGTGGCTAGCTGAGGTAATTTCAAGCTTTACGAGTGGATACTCCTCGCCGTCAATTACGATGGTCTCCTTGGTGTTGATAGTAGAGCGTGAGATGAAAGTCACGTCATTTGACATGTCCTTGAATGCTACAGGACGATAGTTCTCTGGATGGATACCCTTCTTCATTGTTTTTTAGTTTTATGACCGGGGGAAATGCTCGGTCTGTTTATATTTCGGGCGCAAAGATAGTGATTATTTACGAATCCTCCAAAAGTTTTTATGAAATTTTATCTCTTTTCTCTCGAATATTCTCTTTTATACTTCGATTTTGGAATCTATATGTTCAATTTTATCTAT
>JAZUIL010000229.1:0-9896 GCA_045642245.1 Bacteroidales bacterium | reverse complement strand
ACCTTCTGATCAGCACCAAAAGAACGGGCTCCGATGATCGGATTTTTCGGATTTGAATTGATGTCCAGTACAGGAGCAAAACTAATATGTACGCCAGTGCTATGAAGATCTTCTGCCATGGCCAGTCCATACTGATAGAGCATGCTGTCACGGATAGCAGGATCGATGGTAGCAAGATCTTTGTTCATTGGGAAGCGGAGACCATCCTTCAGTCGCATGGCTGTACCCCATTCGGCATCAGCTGCAATGAGTAACGGAAGTCCAGATTCCTTTTTACTAAGGCTTTGAGAGTAGTCAACAAATTCATTTTGACTCTTTCTGGTTCCTTTGCTGAAGAGGATTCCTCCCAGATGGTATTGTTTGATCTCTTTCTCAATGGTAGCACGATTTGTTGCTGTGTATTCTGGCATGTAGTAAAGCGGCATGATCAACTGTCCGAGACGCTCGTCTGGGGAGAGCTTCTTCATGACACTGTCTACCCAGTGGTTCATATCGTCAGCAGCCACATACCCTAAAAGGTTTTGGGCTGTGGCTGTTGATAGATAGAGGATTGTGAAAACGGCGAGAGATATAAGTCGTTTCATTATTTCTTGAAAGCTTTGTCGATGACGCGGTCATCGATTGCTGAAGTGATTTCTTTTCCTTCGGCAGTAAGCTGCTTGACATAGTCGATCATAACGTCGCGCAGGAGTATGCCGGTGTTGGTACATTTGATGGCTTGAGTCATAGCACTCATGCCACTATTTCCTTCGGCCAGATAGTCGATGGTAGAGACGTAATAGATTCGTTCAGGATCAATCGGTTTTCCACTGACCTTGATACTGCTGGCATAGGTACGGTCACCGTCAAGTTCGAGCGTGACGTTCATGCCAGCCATAGCTTCCATTTTCTTGCCGGCCAGGCTGTTGATGAGGTCTGCAAGATCTGAGCCTTTCATCTCAAGAATGGTGAGCGTATTCTCGAATGGGAAGATATTGAACATTGTACCGATGGTGACGTCACCTTCGTTGAGTGTGTTTCGCAATCCTCCATTATTCATGACGCTGAGGTCCATAGGTTTGCCATAGGTTTTTTCTCCCATAGCAAGTAATGCATCTGCGGTGAAATTAGCCAAAAGACTCTGTGGACGACCTTTGTCCATGAGGATAGGAGCGTGGCCGATGACTTCATTCATCTGGTCGGTGAGGCGCTTTGCATATGGCTCGATGAGTGCAGCCATGTCCTGACCATATCCGTTGAGATCATAGTCTTCGGGGTGGAGCTTCTGACAGAAGATACTGTCGACGCTGTATTTACAGTTGTCGTAGCGGCTTCCGCGCTTCATGGTAATCCCGAGGAAACCGATCGGATTGGCCTTACCGCCTGTTTGAGTAATCAGAACAGGATAACCTTCCTGATTGTCGACATAGAGTCCATCTTCGATATTGATGTGGCTATGAGCACCGATGATGATGTCTACATCTTTACTCTCACGGGCGATCTCCAGATCTAAGCCTTCATCACTTGGATGATAGCCGACATGACTGAGGACGATGACCAGATCGCAACCTTCCTTGCGAAGGAGTGCCGCTTCACGATTGACGGCAGAAACAGGTTCTTCGTAGGTGATACCTTCCCAGTTGCGGTTGAAGATAAGACCGTTAGGATTACAGGTAACACCGGTGATACCAATTTTGACACCGTTATTCTTCAGGATCAGATGTGGCTTGACATGCTTAGCAAGGACCGTATTCTCACAATGATAGTTGCTGGAGATGATCTGAAAGTCGGCCATCGAGAAAAGACTGTCGAGCGAGCCAAGGCCATTGTCAAACTCATGGTTTCCAAAGGTCGTAGCAACAAGCTTCTGCTGATTCATACAGAGAACCTCGAGTTCTCCTTTAAATATATTAAAATAAGGAGAACCTTGTACCATGTCACCGCCATCCAGATAGAGTAAGTCAGGATACTGTGTGCGGAAATATTCGATCATAGCAGCACGCTCAACGACGCCGCCTGAGGTCTGCCCGTCACGTGTGCCAGGCTCGATCTGCGAGTGTGTGTCGTTGGTGTGCAGTATAGTTATGACAGGAGCATCTGGCCCCGTGTGACAAGCCGCAAGCAGAAAAGTTGCGGCTGTCACAACGAGAGCGTAGATGCTATGGATGATTTTCTTCATTCAGAATGTTTGAAAAAAAGTCTTTATTTGCTTTTTACCAGATGTTCACACGATCTTCTGGCTTGACATACATTGCGTCACCTTCCTTGATGCCAAAGGCGTCATACCAGTACTGACATTGTGCTACACCACCATTGATACGGAGGTGACCAGCAGAGTGTACATCCATGAGAGCAAGGCGACGGAGGATTTCCTCAGAGCTTACGCCTGCCCATACATTAGCATATGCAAGGAAGAAGCGCTGCTCAGTAGTGAAGCCATTCTCTTCGCCCATGCAGGTCTTTGAACCGTTCTCCTTAGCCAACTGAAGAGCCTGGAAAGCGATGTTCAAACCGCCGTGGTCAGCGAGGTTCTCACCGAGACACTGATGACCATTGCTATGGAGCTCACCTGGAATTACCCAAAGTGAATCGTAGTATACAGCGAGCTGCTCTGCAGGGATCTTGAATGCTTCTACATCCTCGTCTGCCCACCACTGGCGGAGGTTACCTTCCTTGTCATACTGACGACCCTGATCGTCGAAGCCGTGAGTCATCTCATGACCGATAACTACACCGATAGCACCGTAGTTGATAGCGTCATCGAAATCCTTAGAGAAGAATGGTGGCTGGAGAATACCTGCAGGGAAGCAGATCTCGTTGGTAGTAGGGTTGTAGTATGCATTGACGGTCTGAGGAGTCATGAACCACTCGTCCTTATTAACAGGCTTGTTGTAGTGCTTCTCCTTGTCGACGTTCCAGTAGAATTCGCTGATAGCGCGCATGTTCTCAAAGAGAGACTTCTCTGGATCAACAGTAAGGCCAGAGATATCCTCCCACTTGTCAGGATAGCCGACCTTGACATAGAAACCTGCGAGTTTCTCGAGAGCCACCTGCTTGGTGCTGTCGCTCATCCAAGTCTGAGCCTTGATACGCTCACCAAGGACAGTCTGAAGATTCTTTACAAGCTCAACCATGCGGGTCTTTGACTCTGCTGGGAAGTACTTCTCAACATAGAGCTGACCGACAGCCTCGCCCATAACACCGTCTACACGGTTGACAGCACGCTTCCAACGTGGCTGCTGCTCCTTCTGTCCTGT
The DNA here is from genome assembly GCA_045642245.1 of Bacteroidales bacterium. Lineage (GTDB taxonomy): Bacteria > Bacteroidota > Bacteroidia > Bacteroidales > UBA3663 > Liminaster. Next base: position 6,660 of record JAZUIL010000229.1, on the reverse strand, counting down.
AAGCTTCTGGCTGTAAGCGAAGTTCTCATTGTCAAAGTCATCACCGAGGAGGTTGCTTGCACCTGCAATCCAACGCCACTCATAGAGTGCCTTGAGGTCTTCCAGTGGAGCGTTGTTCAGGATTTCACAAGCCTTGGCAACAGGAACGATCTGACCGATGACTACCTCATTGGTCGCATCATAGGTGTTGCTCTTAAAGTAGGTATCCCAGTCGAACTTGGTTGCCTTGCTGAGCTCTGCTACACTCATCTTGTTATAGTTGCCCTCTGGATCACGAAGTTCCTCCATGCTCTTGCTGACCTTTGCAATCTCGGTCTCAATGCGCATGACGGTCTCCATCTTCTTGGTAGCCTCAGCCTCTTCTACACCACAGAGTTTAAAGAGGTTAACAACGTGCTCCTTGAAAGCTTCACGCTGTGCTACGATAGCTGGTTCATCCTTGAGGTAGTAGTCGCGGTTGCCCATAGAAAGGCCACCCTGACTGATCTGCATGATGTTGTTCTTTGAATCCTTCTCGTCTGCACCTACATAGATGCTGAAGAGGAGGTTGTCATGCTCTGCATACATCATCTTGAAGTAATCCTCACGAGTAGCGATGGCGCGTACTTGCTCGAGGTATGGCTTGAGTGGCTCATATCCTTCGGCATTGAGACGTACTGAGTCCATGCAAAGGTTATAAAGATCACCGATCTTCTGAGCTACGGTACCCTTCTCATGCTGCTCCGCAGCGATACCCTGAATGAGTTCTGCAAGCTGATTGGTATTGTCATCAGCCAATTTGGTGAAGCTACCCCAACGTGGGAACATAGCTGGCTGAGGGTTGTTGTTGATCCAGTTGCCCGTGGCGAACTTGGCAAAATCGTCACCTGGATTGACGGTCATATCCAGATTGGTGTAGTCGAGACCGGTGGTCTTCTGGCTACCTGATGTGCATGCTGACAATGCAGCGGCTGCGCAGATGGCGCTCATAATAAAATATTTCATATATTATATGTATTGTGTCAGGAGTTGCCCCCTGACACATGATTGATAGACGGGGAAGAGATTACCAGATACGTACACGGTTCTCTGGTGCTACATACATCTTGTCACCTTCCTTGATGTCGAAGGCCTCATACCATGCATCAATCTGAGGAAGTGCACCGTTTACACGAACGTATGGGATTGAGTGCTCATCGCTGAGGTTACGAGCACGGATGTACTCCTCGCTGAGGCAGTTCTCCCAGATGGTAGCGTAGCTCATGAAGAAGCGCTGCTCTGGAGTAAAGCCTGTAGTTCCCTCTGGAGCATTTGCAGATGGCTCAATATCAAGAGGATTGCTCTCCATTGCCTTCTGAAGTGCAGCGAATGCAATGTTAAGACCACCATGGTCAGCAATGTTCTCGCTCAAAGTGAGGTGACCGTTGGTGAAGAGACCTGGGAGAACCTCCTGTGTATCGAAGAAGTCAGCCAACTGTTCAGCAGGAACCTTGAATGCCTCTACGTCAGCATCGTTCCACCACTGGCGAAGGTTGCCGTCCTTGTCGTACTGACGACCACGGTCATCGAAGCCGTGAGTCATCTCATGACCGATAACAACACCGATACCACCATAGTTGACAGCATCGTCGGCCTCCATATTGAAGAATGGTGGCTGGAGAATACCTGCAGGGAAGCAGATAGCATTCTGAGCAGAGCTGTAAGAAGCGTTAACGGTCTGAGGTGTCATGCCCCACTCATCCTTGTTGACAGGCTTGTTGTAGTGCTTCTCCTTGCCGAGCTGCCAACGGAACTCCTGAGCAGCAAGAGCGTTCTCATAGAGGCTCTTAGCTGGGTCGATGTTGAGAGATGAGTAATCATCCCACTTGTCTGGATAACCGATCTTTACGTAGAAGCTGTTGAGCTTCTCCTTAGCTACCTTCTTGGTCTCTTCGCTCATCCACTCCTGTGCATCGATGCGATCAGAGAAAGATGCAATGAGGTTATTGACGAGCTTGAGCATGCGCTCCTTGTTCTCTGCAGGGAAGTACTTCTCAACATAGAGCTGGCCTACAACGAAGCTAAGCATGCGGTTCTCGATGCCGAGTGCACGCTTCCAACGAGCCTCCTGGGTAGCAGCACCATTGAGAGTAGTGTTATAGTTGAAATTCTCAGTTACGAATGCATCGCTGAGATACTCACCAGCACTATTGATGGTCTGCCACTCATAGAGAGTCTTAAGATCCTCTACAGGGGTCTTTACAAGCAACTCACAAGCCTTCTGTACTGGAGCAACCTGGCCTACGGTCAACTCAGTAGTCGCCTCATAGCCATACTGCTTGAAGAACTGATCCCAATCATAACCAGGGGTGAGCTTGTTGAGCTCTGCAACGGTCATCTTATGATAGTTGTTCTCTGGAACACGAAGCTCGATGCGGCTGAAGCTGATCTTTGCCATCTCGGTCTCAAGACGGATGATGGTCTCCATCTTCTTGGTAGCAGTCTCTTCGTCAACACCTACAAGCTTGTAGAGGTTTACGATGTGCTGCTTGAGAGCGTCGAGAACCTTGCTTACGTTAGGATCGCTGCTGAGATAGTAGTCGCGGTTGCTCAAGGTCATGCCACCCTGACGAACGCTAACGATATTATTCTTTGCATCCTTAGCATCAGCACCACAACCTACACCGAAGAGGATGCCTGAGTGCTCACTAGCTGCATAAGCGATGAGTTCTGCGTTGGTCTTGATGTCCTGGATCTTCTGGAGATATGGCAACAATGGAGCAGCACCCTCTGTGTTGAGGCGTACAGAGTCCATTACCATGTTATAAAGGTCACCTACTTTCTGCTCGAGAGAGCCAGGAGTGTTCTGCTGTGCTGCAATGCCCTGAACGAGCGAACCGATACGCTCATTGTTACGCTGGTTGATGACATTAAATGCATTCCAGTTAGCGTAGTCAGCTGGCTTTGGATTCTTGTTCAGCCAATTACCTGAAGCATACTGGTAGAAATTGTCGCCTGGACGAACTGAGAGGTCCATGCTCTCGTAGTCGAGACCTGAACCCTTGGTCTCGGCTTTAGGTGCGCAAGAGCTTGCAAGCGCGAGGGCGCAGATTGAAGCGCCGATGAAAAATTTGTTCATTTTCTTTTGTATATGAGTTTGAAATTATTTCCTCAATAAACTGGGATTATTGTTTTTCTCCCTTCTCAAGTGCTTTCGCCTCGTCCCAGAGTGCATCCATCTCCGCCAGAGTCATCTGGTCAAGACGCTTACCTTGTTCACGAGCCTTAAGTTCAACGTAAGTGAAACGACGCTGGAACTTCTGATTGGTCTTCTCAAGGGCATTATCTGGCTTGATTTTATAGAGACGAGCAGCATTGATGAGGCTGAAGAGGAGATCTCCGAATTCACGTTCCATCTGGTCACGCGCTTCTTCTCGTTTCTCCGCAGAATTATTTTCATCCGAAGCAACTGCTGACCACTTGTTAGCCTCTGCTTCAAATTCACTAATCTCTTCACGAACCTTTTGCCAGACATCTTCTTTCTTTTCCCAGTCGAAACCAGCATTGCGTGCTTTATCCTGCATGCGGTAGGCTTTGATGAGCGAAGGTAGTCCGGAAGGAATACCGGAGAGGATGGTCTTGTTGCCATCTTTCTCTTTCTGCTTGACCACTTCCCAGAGTTTGCTGACATCTTCGGCACTCTCCACATTCTCTCCACCACGAACACCTACCTGTGAGATAAGCGAACCGTCAGGATTGAATACATGTGGATGACGGAAAACCAGCTTGTCGCACATCGCATTGCAGATGTCGCCCATATCGAACTGACCTTTCTCTTCAGCAAACATCGCATAGAAGAAAAGCTGTTCCAGGACATCTCCACACTCTTTTTTGATTTCCTTAGGATCTCCGCTGACCAAGGCATCTGCCAGTTCATACATCTCTTCGATGCTGTTCTGACGGATACTCTCGTTGGTCTGCTTAGCGTCCCAAGGACAATCCTTGCGAAGTGTCTGCATGACACCTAGTGCACGGGCCCATGCTGCGGTTTTCTTGTCGAGATTTTCAACTGGAAGATGCTGTTCCATATTGATTTAATTCTATTGTCATCCTGAGCAAAGCGAAGGATCTCATGATCGCTCTTTTTCGTGTGAGTTCCTTTGCTCTGCTCAGGATGACAACCTTAATTTTACTTTTTATAGTTTTCAAGACCCTTCTTGAGGAAGCTGACATAAGCGTCTACGTCCTCGTTGTATGAATAGCTGCCATTGACAGGCTTGCCTTCATTATCGAGCAATACATAGAAAGGCTGAGCATTTGCACCGAACTTAGAGCGCTGCAGATAGCTCCACTTGTCACCGATGGTACGGAGTTTAACCTCCTTACCATTCTCATTGACAACCTCTGTCTCTGGGAGCGAAGTCTTGTCATCGACCATGAGTGAGATCAAAACATAGTCGTTCTCAATGATCTGCTTAACCTCAGGAGCGGTCCATACTGCAGCCTCCATCTTACGGCAGTTGACGCAACCGAAACCTGAGAAGTCAATCAATACAGGCTTGCCAGCACGCTTGGCAGCTTCCATACCTTCCTCGTAGCTGTGATATACACTCATCTGCTGCTCGCCGAGCTTGAAGTCCTGAGTTGACATAGGTGGTGCGAAAGCGGAAATTGCTTTACAAGGAGCACCCCAGAGTCCTGGAATCATGTAGATAGAGAAGCTGATCGAAATAAGAGCCAGCATAAGGCGAGTTACGCTTACACGGTCAGAAGGATCTGGATCATCGTCATGTGGCAGACGGATGAAGCCAAGGAGATAAAGACCAAGGAAGAAGAAGATCACGATCCAGAGGCAAAGGAATACCTCACGATCAAGGATGCCCCAACCATAAGCGAGGTCTGCTACTGAGAGGAACTTGAAGGCAAGTGCCAACTCGCAGAAACCAAGAACAACCTTGACCATATTGAGCCAGCCACCACTCTTTGGCATACTCTTAAGCATGCTAGGGAAGAGGGCAAACAGGGTGAATGGCAAAGAAAGTGCCAGTGCGAAGCCGAACATACCGATGGCAGGATAGAGCATCGAACCAGAGGTGGCAGCCTCTACGAGCAAAGTGCCGATGATAGGACCTGTGCAGCTGAATGAGACAAGACACAGGGTGAAGGCCATGAAGAAGATGCTCAGAAGACCGGTAGTAGAATCAGCCTTCTCATCGAGCTTAGAAGTCCATGACTCAGGCAAGGTAAGCTCGAAGCCACCAAAGAAGCTGAATGCAAAGACAACCAGCAAGAGGAAGAAGATGATGTTGAAGACAGCATTCGTAGCCAAAGAATTCAATGCAGAAGCACCGAAGATGGCTGTGACAGCCAAGCCGAGGCCTACGTAGATGATGATGATTGCCAATCCATAGGTGTAAGCATCCTTGATAGACTTCTTGCGATCCTTAGTACGCTTCAGGAAGAAGCTTACGGTCATTGGGATCATTGGCCATACGCAAGGAGTAACGAGTGCGATGAGACCTGCAAGGAATCCTGCAATGAGGATATACCACCATGAGTGACTCTGGCCAGAGATATCGGTAGTAATATCGCTATTTGCATTATAGGCCTGTAGCTGGCTGATGACAGGTGTCCAAAGACCCTTAGCATCTGCTGCAGCTTCAGGGGTTTCTGCATTGCTGTCGTCTGCACTTTCTGCTGGAGTATCATCACTGGTGAGAATTGTTTCAGTATTTTCGTCCTCAACGACATTCTCTGCAGGAGTCTCTTCTGTGGTTCCTGCATTGTTCCCCTTAATGGTGAAATCATATGTGGTAGGAGGGGTGCACATGCCGTCGCAGCAGCTCATGTAAGTGATGTAACCCTCGATGTTATAGTCACCGCCTGTGAGCAGGAATTTCTGCTCGATAGTCAGATTATTCTCATAATAAGACAGGTCCATGTCAAATGCATCATCGTAATGCTTGATAATAGAACCTTTAGTAACCTTGGCAGGTCCCTGGAGCTTAGCACCCTCCAGCTTATCATACGCAAATTCTGTCTGCTGAGGTCCACCAGCTGGTACCTGCAGGCTGTACATGTGCCATCCACGCTCGATGGCAGCAGTAAATGTCATTGTTAAAACATCGCCTGACTGTTTGCTTGAGTGTGTCCACTTGACAGGGTTTACCATCTGTGCAGAGACGAGTGTCAATGAACAGAGCAATGTCAGGAAAAATGCCGAAAATCTTTTCATCTTTATTTTGTGTTTATTTATAAATTTTTTCTAAAATACAATTTTTGCGCGCAAATATATATATAAATAATGAGTAAGTCAAATTTTGGCCTTTTTTTATGCTAGTTGGTCCTTAATTTTCTGGATTTATACGATACATTGACATTTTTAGTTGATGTTTTTCGATTGTTAATGTCAAAAATCTACATTCGGTTCGTGTTGTTGGTTTCCTTGATGATAGGTTTCAACATTACGTACCTGATGTTGGTTTTGAATACAATTTGTTTCAACAACGTGTACGTGTTGTTGAATTTTGAGTTCAATAATTTCAACATCGCGTACACGTTGTTGAAATTGTAGATGAAGAATTCTAACACTACGTACGCGATGTTAGAATTTAAAACTAAAAAAGACCCAAATGAAATCACTTGGGTCTTTTTGTCTCAAAAAATAATTTTTATAGATTAGTCAACCTTTGGCAACTTGCT
>JAZUIL010000228.1:0-4449 GCA_045642245.1 Bacteroidales bacterium | reverse complement strand
GCATCACGGAAATTGACGAATTGTACGCCCTTAACCGTTTTACCATCCTTAACGTCAAGACAAGGAATTATTCTTTTTGCTAATGCCATATTAATGGTTATTTAGTACTTAGTCAGTGATTGAACTAGATAACTGATGTTTTTCAAGTTCATAGAAGGTAATACGTCCTTCATAGATTGCTTTACCCATGATTACAGCTGGAACACCAGCTTGTTCGAGCTGAATTACGTCATGCATGCAGCTAACTCCACCAGATGCTGTAACATACAAACCTGGGAATTCTTCCATCATATCCTTATAAAGCTCGACGTTTGGACCAGAAAGCATTCCATCTTTTGAAATGTCAGTCGATATAACGTGCTTTACACCACGCGCCACATAGCTTTCCATGAAAGTCTGCCATCTTGCTTCACTTGACTCCAACCAGCCTTGAACTGCAATGCAACCATTCTTGATATCTGCTCCGAGTATGATTCTATCGGCGCCATACTTGTCAAGCCAAGAAAGGAACATCTGAGGATACTTGACAGCAATTGAACCGCCAGTAATCATACGTGCTCCACTTTCAAATGCAATATGTACATCCTCATCGCTTTTAATGCCACCACCAAAATCAACGATCAACGAAGTATTATTCGCAATCTTTTCGAGAGTCTTATAGTTGACGATATGACCACCTTTGGCTCCATCAAGATCAACGACATGAAGTCTACGCATACCGATTGATTCGAATTGTTTCGCTACTTCAAGAGGATCCTGACTATATTCTGTTTTCTGATCATAATCACCCTTGGTCAAACGAACCAGTTTTCCGTCGATGATATCAATTGCAGGTACTATTTCAATCATAATTTTTCGTTTAATTACATTGCAAGGAAGTTAGCGATAATTCTCTCGCCTACACTTCCACTCTTTTCTGGATGGAACTGTGTGGCCCAAAAGTTGTCTTTGTGTAAAGATGCACTATACTGAACTGAATATTCTGTTTTTGCAATTGTCCATTCGCAAACAGGAACATGATAACTATGTACATAATAGACATAGTCGCCATCCATTACATCCTTATATAATGGACATCCCTCAAAAGAAGAAATCTGATTCCAACCTACTTGTGGAACTTTTAGTTCGTGATCTGAAGGACGGAACTTGACTACAGGAACGTCAAAGATTCCTAAACAATCAACGTCTCCTTCTTCGCTGTGTTTACACATCAACTGCATACCGATGCAAATGCCAAGAACAGGCTGCTTCAAACTCCTGATTACGTCACTGAGTCCTTTTTCATTCAGATACTCCATTGCAGCTCTTGCTTCGCCTACACCTGGAAAAATTACCTTATCTGCTGAACGGATTTCTTCTACATCATCTGTAATTACTGCTTCAGCGCCAAGACGTGTTACGCAGCAATATACACTATAGATATTACCAGCATTATATTTTATAATCGCAACTTTCATAGCAAATTTTTTAATCATTGTACCAGTCGATCTTATTGCTTCGGCTGACACTCGTCTTTTCATATTTGAGATCCTTGAGCATTGAACTCTTTACTGCAATATTGACATTAAATGATGCATACTGTCCCATTGGATTCAAAGATGCAGTCAAAGCCCAACAGTGCATATCTCGTGTACAGTTAATATTCATGAAGGTTACTTCTCCTAAATTGAAATCGTATGATGCATTAAATGAGAAGTTCCATCCTTTGGTCGGCTGTATCGTTCCAGACAAGGTTGCACTATGTGTGATGCCACGATTGAATTCTCGCAGGTCCTTGTTGAACTCTTTATATCCATATCGCATAGAATAAGAGAAGTTGAGTGTCCAAGGTACCGACCAGAGCATATATCCATCATCGCTACTGCTTCTGCGCTTTGGAGCCTTCTTGGCATTTTTCTCAGTTTCTCGCTGCATGGCCGCAATACTTGTAGGATCCAGATCTTCTTCGATGTATCCATCATCATCATATTCGTCGAGACCTAGATCATCGTCATCATCATCGTCATCCGCTCCTCCTCTACCAAATAGCTTTGCAAGTTTCTGGTTGTTGAGTGAATAGCTCCAAGAATAGCCGGTACTCATCAGTCGAGGCATCTTACCAACTTCCCAACGTGGCTTATCATAATGACGTCCATTCTCATCATACATATAAGTGTCGAACTGCGCGTTGAGGTTCATAGTGGTATTCTTGCCAAACTTGAATGTAGCATTGACAGGAATTGTAGAACTCCATCGCATAGAGTCAGCAACGAGATTATATGATATATTCGTTGTGAGGTTGTCAATAAGAGAAATCTTCTTATAACCGGTCGAATCTTTATCCGTTCGAATCTTTGCCTCGAGGTTATTGGCAATAGAGAAATTGATACTTCCGCTACGACCGCGGGAGGTCGTACCCATTGAATAGCCTTCAAAATAGCTATATTGAACTTGCTTATAACCTGTTGGAGATTTCTCGTCTGGCATCATATATGAGCCCCAGCTGCCATACATTGGATCAGAGAAGTCTGGACGATAGCTGAATGAAATCGAAGGAGTAACGAGGTGACGTACTGCAACAAGTTTAGAATTCTTCCAGAGAGGTCGATACATACCATACAATTTTGTGTTGGCAGAAATCGAAGTATTGAAGTCATAAGCGTTGTAGAATCCATAAACTGTATCTTTGGCAACTCCACCATAAGAACCATCACGATTCTGCATGCCAGGATCATAATACTGATTGGTCTTATGTGTATACATACGGTCAGAGAACGTGAAACTTGGAGTGATGTTGATATAGTTCATCGCCGTAAATGTAGCATTGACTGAAGCATTATGCTGCATACCGTTTGTCCAATCTTTGACCAAACTCTTCTTGAAAATCTGATCTTGCTTAGCAGTTATAGAGTTAGTCATACGGCCAGAATAGGTCGTAGTAATCTTCTCATACCAACGTTCTGCTCCGGCTCTAACTTTACGCTTGAAAGGCTGCCAACGGCCCATTGAGAAGTTCAAATCAGGCAATGATATTTGCAGTGTAGAGTCTTTAGTTCTCTGTGCGATACTCATTGACGCTGAAATATTCCACTGAGTATTAGGAATCTTATAGCTAAGGTTGACAGTTGACTGTTTGGTAGACTGTGTCATTTCAGTACTATAAAGACTCGTCGTATTGCTTCTTTCATAACCAGATGTGGTGTAGTTTACAGAAGCAGAAAGCGTCATGTTCGGATTGAATCGATTATCCTGCGAGTGACTCCATGCAATACGCATGTTAGTAGCCTCAGAAGCATCTGGCATACCTTTATCTCCCATTTGGGTAACAAGATAGCTGAATGACAAATTACCACGATACTTATATCTGACAGCATATCGTGAATCGGCAGAAACACCCCAAGAACCTTTCGTGTAAATCTCTCCTTTAAGCGAAAGATCCACATAATCATTGATTGCAAAGTAATAACCACCATCACGAAGATACAGACCACGTTGCTGATCTGCACCATAAGATGGCATAATCACACCACTTGAATATGTCTTGGTAAATGGGAAGAATCCGAATGGGATAGCTAAAGGTAAAGGTACATCTGACACGACAAGATAAGCAGGACCCGTAACAATATTTTTATTTGGACGAACACGCGCCTTAGTGAGTTGGATGTAGAAGTGAGGACAATCTGTCTGATCACAAGTGGTATACTTGCCATCAGCAAGGAAGATATCATTATCTGGCATCTTCTTGGTTGTACCACCGGTCACATAACCTTCACCCTGCTGTGTGGTTACATCACAAATATAACCCTTTGCAGACTTGAAGTTATAAGACATCGTACGTGTCTCATATTCACCAGAGTTGTCTTTGAAGACTGGTTTGCCTTGTAGTTTTCCTAATGAATCAGGAACACCATTTGCATGAACTAACGAAGAATCCAAGGAGAGACGCATCCTCTCAGCGTCTAACTGAATATCCGAGTAAGTAACCTGAGTCTCGCCATAGAGCCATGCGAGATTACCCATACTGAAAACGAGAGAATCCTTGGCTTTGTAATTAACTATTGCAGTAAGTCCGCCACCTTCTTTCTTGTTGTTTTCTTCAAGTGAATCTTCTTCTGTAAAGATTCCTTCAGGTGAAAAATCTGGTTCAAGCAAACTATCAATAGATAAACTATCGGTTTGTATGCTGTCAGGAAGTGTTTTGTCATTGAGGCCAAGACTGTCTGCCAGGATCTGGCGGAAAGACTTAGCTGTAGCACCTCCATTCAACCAGCAAGGCAGAAATAGTAGTGCTACCAATGTAGGAACGATACCCTTCTTGAAATTATATTTTATATGCGAGCGCATGTATATACGATAAAAAACGCGGCAAAGTTAAGAAATTCTGATTACATTTCCAAACCTTTGTCGCGATTTTTACCATAGAATCACAATTTTTAATGAGTTTTATGAAAAAATCATAACCTCAATTGT
>JAZUIL010000227.1:0-3626 GCA_045642245.1 Bacteroidales bacterium | reverse complement strand
TCTGACCATAAGGTTCTCATTTGTTTCACCGCTTTATCGTCATCTTTCACAATGCGAGAAACAAACTTGTTGAATTTGCCGGCAATAGAACCTTTAGTCGCATAGATCCAGTCATTTAGATTATTAATTGGATATGTACGATTGTCATTATCAAAAGCTAAATCAAGGTCCCAAATTGGGCCAGTATAGAATTTGTCGTCGCCACGCTTCTTATACATGTTTAGGCTCCAGTAAGTATCTGTATTACCATTGAGCTCACCAATCAGAAAATGGTTAAGAAACGATTCCAAATCCAAATATTGTCGATATCCCTCTGTCTCATCTTTAAAGTTGTCAGAAAATAGAGCTTTCTCCAATTTATTAAAATGAGCTCGGATATAAGTCGTCTGAGCCAGTTTAATTTCATCTTCATCTGGAGATTTGATTGTTACAGGATTTCCATTAATCGAATTGAACATGGATTTTTCATCATAAGCGTATGCATCTACTTCAATGAAATATCCTCCAGTGAGATTTTCACCGGAGATATCTTCTGGGGTCATTTCTTCGATGTCTACACGATTCTTATTAACCTCCACCTGATCACAGAGCTGATAACAACCTTTATATTCTCCGTTGACAAAGACATCAACAGGTTGAATGTATGGAGTATATACCTGACCAAATCGACGGGAAAGTTCAAAACCTACTATGTTTCTCATCAAGGTCTTATCACCATAATTAGCTATAAGCGTCCACTTCTTAGCTTTGGCCGGTGCATCGAGTACATTCTGTTTCTTATCAAATTTAATACGATAAGGTTTTTTATCAAAGTTCATGGATGCATTGCCACGAAGACGAAAGGTTCCAGGTTCATGCAGCTCTTTCTTACCATCCTTAGAAATAATACTAATGCTGGCAACCAAATCATTTACCTTGTCTTTTGGCTCTTTGTTGTCTTTAACATGAACGATGACAGTTGGAAGGTTGGTAGGTTGATAAAGAACTTCGTCCTTGATTGGTTCTGTACATTCCTCGCCATAGAATTCTATCTCAGCAATATTACAACGAGCATCATTCGGTCCGATATATCTTACATACCTGAAAGCTCTTGTAACTGAGATATCTGCATAAGACATCTTCCCTACTGTTCCATCATCAGGAATCAAGTAGAGAGGTACACCATCACTGAAATCTTCATTATTTGCTCCTTCAAAAACTCCTAAACGGACACGTCGTGATCCATTATTATCATTACGAGGAGACCATCCAACTTTATTAATTATATGTGGTGTGCCAAGATCTAAGCCTACCCAAGTAAGCGAACGGTCATAAGAAGCAAAATAAGTATCAAGATTCCCGTCAAATGCATTATCTCGTGTATTGACAGTAGTTGTAGATTTATTGGTTGAATAATCTACAGATAGCTCAGTTCCAATAATTGTACCTGATAATTTCTGACTTTCAGCAAAAACTGTGTATGCAAGTAAAGAAAAAAGAAAGGTTAGTATTCGGTTCATTGATGTAATAATATTAGTCGTGATGGTATGGTTCACCTTTGATGATAGTAAAAGCTCGGTATATCTGTTCGACAAGGAATAGTCGAACCATCTGATGACTGAATGTCATTTTAGAAAGAGATATCTTTCCTTGTGCTGCATCATAAATACGTTGAGAAAAACCGTAAGGACCACCAATGAGTAATATCAATCGTTTAGGGACGGTTTGAAGTTTTTGTTCCATCCACTGACTGAATTCTCGACTAGTCAACTCCTTACCTCCTTCATCAAGCAGAACAAGTACGTCACCTCCCTGTAGTCGTTCAAGAACCATATCTGCTTCTTTTTCTTTCTGTTGATCTTCAGATAAGGATTTCGTATTTTTCAAATCTGGAATTTCTTCGACTTGCACAGGCAGATAATGACTCAATCGCTGAACATATTCATTGATCAGCGAAGGATAAACATTTCCTTGTGTTTTGCCAATAAAGAATATCTGGAGTTTCATGAACTTATTCTTGATTTTCTATGCCTAATACTAATAATTTGAAGAGCTCAATATCTTCCAATGAGCCACTTACTACGACTTTATCATTGGCTAAAAGCTTCTCAGTGGCAGCAGGAGTATTGACATTTCCTGACTGACGCAGAATTCTAATGACATTGACTCCACAAAGGTTACGAAGATCTAATTGCTTTAATGATCGACCTAAAATTGGAGAATTGTTTGGTATTAAGACATCAAAGAAGTGCATCTCATCTGAATCCAAGGCCAGCTTTCGTGGCTCAGATTTTTTACCTTCACGCATCGCTTTTTCTCGTGCAGACAAATTACTCATGAAGTTCTGCTCAAGCTTTGCAGAGTGTGTATGTACACGCTTTGAGAACATCGACGCTAAGATAACTAACAATCCTACGGCCAGCAAAACACCATAAGTTGCTGCGAATAACTGAGAAATGCAAGTAATAATCAGAATCAGACATATGATCAATCGACCAATTGTCAATGCGATCAGACCACCTCGTCTAATGGTACCACTCTCCCATAGTTCCTTTGATTCGTCACAAACAAGATGTTTTGTAGCTATCTTATAAATAAAGAGAGATAGAATGGAAATAATAATTATAAGGCTGATCAATCGTCCGACCCATTCATATTCCTCTGGCAAGAATCCATTGATCGTCTCAACCATCGGCTGACTGATCAAAGAGAAATACAAACTGATTATGAAAATACTTGTAACAGTATAGATTGACAACGAAAGGGCTGTTTTCTTAATAAGTTTATGCCATACGTTTTCTTCACGAGCGGAACTCTTTTGACGCGCATTTACTTCGAGCATAATCTTCCAACGACGAGGAAGAATTTTGTCTAGGTGTTCATAAGCAGGTATCGCAAGTTTAATCGTGTATGGAGTCAAGAAGGTAGTAATAACAGATACTGCTACGATAACTGGATATAGATAAGGTTCTGTAATTCCTTTCTCACTACCGAAGTTTGCAATGATGAAAGCAAACTCACCAACCTGTGTCAAGGCAAATGCTGACTGCATAGCTGTCTGTAAATGCTGTCCAGAAAAAGTCACACCTAAGGTAGCAAAAATAATCTGACCAAGAATGACGGTGATCGTAATCAACGTGATTGGTAACCAGTATTCTAGAAGTAATGCAGGATCAATCATCATACCTACAGATACAAAGAATACCGCACCAAACATATTCTTGACCGGTGAAATCAGGTGTTCGATATGTTCTGCTTCCACCGTCTCTGCCATGATACTACCCATGACGAAAGCACCTAAAGCAGAACTGAAACCTGCTCCTTCGGCCAGAAGAACCATTCCTAGACAAAGACCTAAACTGAGAATCGTAAGAGTCTCATCATTGAGATGTTTCTTAGCAGTACGAAGCAATGTCGGTATCAAGGTAATACCTGCAACAAACCAGAACAACAGATAAGCCACCAGTTTGATGACCTGCATCAGCATCTCTTGTCCATCAAAGCTATTCTTTACTGCAAGAGAGGCCAACAATACCATCAGTACAACAGCAAAGAGATCTTCTACAACCAAGATGCCAAAACAGATACCTGCAAATTTCTGTTGACGTAATCCTAAATCATCAAGGGCTTTGAAAACTATGGTTGTA
>JAZUIL010000226.1:0-8977 GCA_045642245.1 Bacteroidales bacterium | reverse complement strand
GTTTATATGATGGTGTTTATTATAAAGTGATTGAGACGGGAACTGGCGATAAGTGTCCTCAACAGTTTTCTGTAGTGACATGCCATTATAAAGGGAGTCTGATTAATGGTAAGGTATTTGATAATTCGTATGAACGTAATTGTCCTGAAGCATTCCGTTGCCGAGATCTTATCCCAGGTTTTACTCAGGCTTTGCTTCATATGAAGATTGGAGATCATTGGATCGTATACATTCCTTATGATCAAGGATATGGTACACGTAATAGTGGTCCTATTCCCGCTTATTCTACTTTGATTTTTGAAATCGAATTAATCTCTATTGCTTAAAATGATTAAGAACCTGATATTTGACTTTGGAAAAGTATTGGTCGATTATGACTTCTTTCACACGATAAGACACTATTTCGCGTCGGATGAAGATTTGCAAGAATTTGCTACGCTCTTCACGACTCCAGAATTTCTTGACCGATGTGATATGGAAGTTGAGCCTTTTGTAGATATAATTCATGATTGCCAACGTAAATATCCAAAATTCGAATTCCAGTTGCAAAAGTTCTATGATGAGTATCCTCAGTTTGTGACTGGAGAAATTCCTGGAATGCGCGTCTTGTTAGAACAATTACGAAAAGAAGGTTTTCGACTCTATGGCCTTACTAACTGGTGTAGTATGGTTTATAAAGTAATGGAAAATTGGGATATCCTTACAATGCTCGATGGTCGTATTATTTCGAGTGATGAAAAACTGATCAAACCGGATACCGCTATTTATTTACGCCTTTGTGAGAAGTTCGGCTTGAATCCAGAGGAGTGTATCTTTACAGACGACAAAGCGATTAATGTCGAAGGTGCTATTAAAGCTGGTATGCAAGGTATTGTGTTTGAGAACGCTAATCAATACGAGAAGGTTTTAAGAACTATTCTTGCGAATCAATAACATTCTTCAAAATAAAATGAAGCAATATATTGTAGATGCGTTTACGGATCATGTGTTTCATGGCAATCCGGCCGCAATTTGTGTGATGGACGAATGGCCTGAGGAGCAGTTGATGATGAGTATTGCTATGGAGAATAATCTCTCCGAGACGGCTTTTGTTGTGAAGGAAAAAGAAGGATATCATCTCCGTTGGTTTACTCCGACCTGCGAAGTCGGTTTATGTGGTCATGCCACGTTGGCTTCAGGCTTTGTTTTGCTTAATTATTATGAAAAGGAGTCGGAGAGTGTTTCGTTCAATACTCTTGGAGGAATGCTGACTGTCAGCCGGAAGGATGGAATGTATGAGATGGTTTTCCCGAATATCCCATTGGAGCGAGTCAAGGTGACAGAAGAAATGATAGAAGCTCTCGGTACTATTCCTCTCGATGCCTGGATGGGTAAGGATCTGGATCTGATATGTGTTCTGTCTGATGCAGATTTTGTCAGGTCTTTTGTGCCGGATGCTGAGGCTTTGAAGAAACTGCCAGGTCGTATGGTTCACATTACTGCTCCAGGAACTGATGGCTATGACTGTTGTTCGCGTTGTTTCGGCCCGAAGATTGGCATCCTTGAAGATCCTGTTTGTGGAAGCGCTCATTGCCAGATCGTTCCTTATTGGTCAAGACGTCTTGGAAAGAGAATAATTAACGCATGGGAAGCATCTATAAGAGGTGGAGCGCTTCAAGGGGAGGTCGTCGATGATAAACAGATACTCCTTCGTGGCAAAGCAATCCTTTTTGCAGAAACACATATTAATTTATAACAATTATCATTAATAAAACATCTATGTCAAAGGAGACAAAACTTCATATAAAGACATTCCGAGAATTAACAATTGATGAACTCTATGAACTTCTTCGCATTCGTGCAGATGTCTTTGTAGTGGAGCAGGATTGCCCATACCAAGACCTTGACGGTGATGACCAGACGGCTATACATTTGTGGCTCACAGTGGGAGAGAAGACTGTAGCACTGGCTCGTGTCTGCCCCAAAGGAACTCATATGGAAGAGATTTCTATCGGTCGTGTCATCACAACCGAACGAGGAAAGGGTTATGGCAAACAGATCATGTTGGCGGCTATTGAAACTGCAAAGGAATACTTGGGTGCCACGCTGATTGATATTGAAGCACAGGAATATGCTCGTGAGTTTTACGAGAAAGTAGGCTTTGTACAGTCTTCTGAGATGTTTATGTTGGATGGAATTCCGCATATAAAGATGACTTGGAAAGCGCCAGAAATGACAGAGTAAATATAATGAATCAAGATAATAAAGCCATCATCCGACAAGGATTACATGATGGCATCCCTATTGCGATGGGATATTACGCCGTCGCTTTTTCGTTGGGAATCATTGCACGTAAGGCTGATCTGAATATTTTCACGGGTTTTGTAAGCAGCTTTCTGACTAGAGCTTCGGCTGGAGAGTATGGCGTCTATTCGCTGATGGCAGCAGGAGCATCCTACGCAGAGATTATAGGTATTAGCCTCATTGCAAATCTTCGCTATTTGTTGATGAGTGCATCGATCACTCAGAAATTTGCTGAAGGAACGTCTTTCCTGAAACGTATCATAGTGGCCTTCTTTATGACCGATGAGATCTTTGGTATTTCCATTGCTTATCCGGGTTCATTACCTCCGGCATATACTGTCAGTTCCGCATTGATTTCCACTACATTCTGGGCATTAGGTACCGCGTCTGGCATTTTAGCAGGTGATGCATTGCCCGCTAATATTGTTGCAGCACTTAGTGTAGCACTTTATGGGATGTTCCTGGCTATTGTCATTCCTCCAGCAAAGAAAGATAGAAATGTAGGTATGGCAGTGATTGCCAGCTTTGTCTTGAGTGGCTTGTGTGCGGTATTACCTTATGTCAGTGAACTTAGCAGTGGCATCCGTACCATTCTGCTTACTATCGTTATTTCTGCCATTGTCGCATGGATAAAACCAATAAAACCATCTGAAGAATGAATACAATTATCTGCATTTTGCTTGCGGTCCTTGTGACCAATACAATCCGTATCTTGCCTGTGACCTTGATTCGTAAGCGTATTACGAATCCATTTTTGTGCAGTTTTCTGTATTATGTTCCATATGTCACACTCTCGGTAATGACATTCCCTGCTATCGTCACGGCCAGTGAGAATTATCTGGCAGGTGGTCTTGCACTTTTATTTGGAATTATTGCTGCATGGAAAGGATGGGGGTTGTTTCCTGTCGCTATATTGTGTTGTGTAGTAGTTTTTCTCGTAGGACTTTTGTAGTTTTTCGGATCATAAAAAATGTACTCAATATATTATTGCCTTGACTAGGTTTTAATATACTGAGTACATTTTTTATAATATAGTCTTTATAATCTTTATTCTACGATCCATTCTGCAGAGTCATTGCCTTGAACTGTGCAAATCTCAACTTTATTGAGTCCGGGCTGCAGTTGAACGTCTTTCCATTCCACAGTTTTGTAATTGTCTGTCTTTTGTGTCCCTATAAGTTTGCCATTTAGATAAAGCTTGACAGACGGAGCTGTTGTAAATGCAATGATGTCGGTCACGGTTTCTTTACGTTGTTTGTATTCTTTAGAACAAAGATGCACGGTGTTCTCTTGTTTGTTCCAGTTTGCTTTGAAGAGGTAAAAAGCATCTTTCTTATGTTTGCGATCGAATGAGACCAGACCTTTGTCATTGAGATTATTAGTATCTCCTTCACGTCGCATGGCAGAGCTGAAATCAAACATATTCCAGACAAATGATCCCCATATATAGTCGCGTTCTGAAATCATACGAATATGAGCTCGATGATAATTGGTCTGTTTTTCAATCGGATGCCAGCGACTACGTGCTCCGGCGCGCTTGTCTTCCTCGTCGTTGAATTGGCTGATATGCTGGCTGAGAGCTGCACCTGCACCATATTCACTAAGACAGATCTTGACATCCGGGTGTTCTGCATGCCAGTTATCAAAGAATCCAGTGAATCCGTCTACAGTACCGTCATACCAACCGAAATACTTGTTCCAGCCTAAAAGATCTGTGATGAAATTGAAATCTCCGTCCCAACAGGTTGCTGCTGTGGTCATACGGCTTGGGTCAAGTTGATGTGCTATACTATTGAGTTCTGTCGAGATTGCCATATGATCACCAGGTACTTCGTTAAAGATTCCCCAGCAGAAGATTGACGGGTGATTGTAGTTTTGTATTATCATTTCGCGCAACTGAAGACGCAAATTCTCATCCAGTACATGTCCTGAATAGAAACTAATAAACGGAATCTCTTCCCACACAAGTAATCCTCGACGATCAGCCTCTTCAAACATGAAGTGAGCTTGAGGATAATGAGCTAGACGTAATGCATTCGCTCCCATATCTTCTATCATATCAAGGTCCTCAAGATGATGTTCACGATGTAAGGCAGATGCAATTTCTGGACGATCCTGATGACGGCAAACACCACGAAGCTTTAAGTATTTACCATTGAGGAAAAAACCTTTTTCAGCATCGATGCTAAAGTACTTGAATCCGGTCTTTTCTTCCACTCGATCGATCTCCTTACCATTGCGATATAGTTTTGTAACCATCGTGTACAAATAAGGATCTTGTTGACCATTCCACAGGTGTGGATGTTCAATGCAGAGGTTAATAGTTGCTATATCATTAAATATAGTACTAGATCGTTTTGACGCAACAGTATTTCCATCAGCATCAAGCAGAGAGAATTCCACTTCACAATCTTTATAGTTCCCATTCTTACTAAGAAGATGAACCTCGGCTTGGAGGTCTGCCTGATCCTCACTGACACGTCTTTGGTGAAGCAGAACACCTTCAGAACCATAATAAAGAGGAGAGATGCATACATCGTCAGTGACCTCCAGCCATACGTCACGATAAAGACCGCCAGGAACGTTGAAGTCACCTGATTGTGTGGCTACACTAAAGTCATGTGCATTGTTACAAGTTACGGTAATAAAATTCTCTTTGCCATAGGTAAGGTAGTCAGTGAGCTCAACTGCAAAAGCATTGTATGCTCCCTTGTGTCGTGCTATGTCTACAAAATTGACTTGAACGTCGGCTACTTGTGCAGCGCCTTCAAACTTAATGAAGATACGTTTACCTTGCCATTCTTCTGGTACCTGTAAACGTTTGGTATACGATCCTTCTCCACGATAGTAACCATCATCATTCATTAAGTCAACGTCATTAAAAGAATGAGGTAGATTAACAACGGTTTCGCTTTTGGATACATAAATGTTAGGATATACTCCCCAAGGAATCATCACTCCTTTAGAGTATTCCCATCCATCATTGAATGAAGTTACATCTCGTGCTTGTGTATTGAATACGGAACTAAGAGCTGCAAACAATAAAACTGCAAGCGGTTGTTTGATTTTCATGTGTAAGAAGTTTATTGGTTTATTGTGGTGCAAAGATATATAGAATTATTGTTACTACCAAGATTTCATTTAAAATAGGTATTATATTGTTGTGTTCTTTGGATTGTTATGAATAATTATCTATCTTTGCAGCACACTAATAAATGGGTTGAGTGTATTATTCAAATTAAATATGAGTAACATTTTTAGGTTTCAACAATTCTCAATTACGCAAGAGCATGCTGCCATGAAGGTGGGTACAGATAGTGACTTGCTAGGGACTTTGGCTGCAGGAGGAAAGAGAATCCTGGATATTGGTACAGGTACAGGAGTTCTTTCTTTAATGATGGCTCAACGTTTCACGGAAGCGCAGATTACTGCGGTTGAGATTGATGATAATGCAATTATTGACGCTCAGAAGAATTTTGATTCATCTCCTTTTGCGGACCGAATAACTCTGCAGCATATTTCTTTTCAGGAGTATTTACTACAGAATCGAATTAGGATTACTTCAAATAATACGACTTCTGCATATGAATTGTTCGATAGTGTGATTTGTAATCCTCCATACTTTGATAAGAGCTTGGAATGTCCGGATCTGGGACGTAGCAGAGCGCGTCATTCTTCCAGTCTTCCATTCGAAGTGTTGGCGCGAGGTGCATATGAGTTATTAGATGATGGCGGTGTTTTTTCTGTGTGTATCCCTCCGGAGGTACTTGATGCATTTAGTGCAGAGTGTCTTTTCGCAGGTTTTGCTTTGAAGGATTGCTATCAGATCAAGTCCTTGCCTCACAAAGGACCAAAAAGATACGTGCTTGTCCATCAGAAAGGTAAGATGGAAACCGCACGTACCTATACGTATTGTATGAGAAATGAAGATCATACCCGTTCAGATTGGTATCTGGAACAGATGAAAGATTTCTTATGTCTGAATAATAAATAATCGGATTATTACTCGAAATTAATTAATGCAGCAAAACCCGTAGCGGTGAAAAGTTGCATAACTGTGACGGCTACATTGCGTATCGACATGTAGCCGCCTTTTATTTTAGTGGTATCCTGAAGCTTTTGGATGAGTCGTATCCCAGAAAGTGATATGAACTGGAGTCCGGAGAAATCAAGGATAATATGTTGGTCAGCATTTGCCATCAAAGGTTTAATGTTTTCAGTAAAGCGAGATATCGCTGCATTGTCGAGCCGGCCTGTTAAGAGACCGGTCATTGTGCCATTGTCTTTTTTGATTTCTAATGTCATAGTTGATAGTTTTAGGTTGAAATAATAGTTCGGTTTTGATGTGGCAAAGATATAGCAAATAAATGAAACAAGCAAATGATTAGGTATAGTTTTTAGTTATATTAATTTTAGGAATCTTTTTTCAAAAAAATTGTGAAAGAGTGAATACTGCTGTTTTGGAGGTATATCTGACTTCAAAATGAAATTTATGTTGATATAAAAACTTCAAAAAATATTCATTAAATTTGGCGAACCCACATATTATTATTATCTTTGCCGCGGTATACATATAGTAACCTTAAAATCCGATCAAAAATCGTTTCAAGAACGAGATACAATCATTTTTTCCAAAGCAGGACTATTGTGAACGGCTCACGTTCGATATCCTCAAGAAAAAAGGAACATATGATTGGACTTATGAACGACATATTATTGATTGATATTGTGAATCGTTTGTACAATCTTTCTACTTGGATATCTTCGCACATTACACTTCTGGTTGTAGTGGTAACTGCTGCAGCTCTTTTTTTCCCACAAAGCTTTATTTGGATGGATACTTCAGTTGTTACACCTCTTTTGGGAATTGTGATGTTTGGTATGGGATTAACATTAAAACCAGGTGATTTCATTCCCATCCTAAAAAGACCCAAGGACATTATTATTGGAGAGCTGTCCCAGTTTATTATTATGCCATTGATTGCATGGCTTCTTTGCAAGGTCCTTGCTTTGCCACAAGAACTGGCTTTGGGTGTGATTCTCGTTGGTTGTTGTCCTGGAGGTACCGCATCAAATGTAATGTGCTATTTAGCAAAAGGAGATATTGCATTGTCTGTTGGTATGACAGCTTGTTCTACTTTACTCGCTCCATTGATGACTCCATTCTTGTTTTTACTGCTGGCAGGAGAAAGTATTGATGTGAATGTCTCTGCTATGTTCATGAGTATTGTTCAAGTAGTAATTCTGCCTATTGTGGCTGGTTTTGCTGTGAGTCATTGGTTCTGCAAACAAACCGAAAAGATTACACCTTTGCTTCCAATGATCTCTACATTGGCAGTGGCTGCAATTATTGGCATAGTAGTATCGCATAATGCAGAGAGTATTCTCGGATGTAGTTTGATTGTAGCACTTGCCGTCATACTTCACAATTTGCTGGGACTTACATTAGGATATTCTTTGTCTAAGCTGATTGGATTGAACAAGACAAGATGTACTGCTATCTCTATAGAAGTGGGTATGCAGAACTCCGGCTTGGCTACCTCTCTTGCCGCAACACATTTTGCCATGTATCCTTTGTCCACTGTGCCAGGTGCTATTTTCTCTGTGTGGCATAATTTCTCAGGAAGTATTGCTGCAAGTATTCTGGCTAAAACAAATGACGAAAAGTCTTGTTAAACACATTTCATTTTGATGTATGGGACAAATTATCCTTATCTATCTCGCCGCCATCAATCTGATCACCTTCGTGATGTATGGCATTGATAAATACAAGGCAAAGAAAGCCAAATGGAGAATACCAGAAGCAACATTGCTCATGATGGCCGCCATAGGAGGTTCCATCGGAGCATGGGCAGGTATGCAGGTGTGGCATCATAAGACGTTGCATAAGAAATTCCAGTTCGGAGTACCTGCCATTCTCATTCTACAGATTGCGCTAGCTGTCTATCTCTATCTGAAACTCTTTAGAAACAAATACATTAATAAAACAATGAAAAAGAAAACGCTCCTTACAATTATGATGATGGTCATGTGCTTGATGACGATGGCTCAAGGAAACCGTCTGATGGGCAAAACTGTCCTTTTTGTTTATGGTGGATGGGATGGTCATGAACCTCAGCAATGCAAAGATTTATTTGTCCCATGGCTTGAGGGCGAAGGCGCTAATGTCATTGTATCTGATTCTTTGTCAATCTATACAGATAAGGAAGTGATGAGTAAAGTAGATATCATTGTGCAGGCGTGGACACAAGGTCGCATCAAGCACGATGAAGAAATGGCATTGCTCAACGCTGTGAAGAGTGGTGTAGGTATTGCTGGCTGGCACGGAGGATTAGGTGATTCGTTTCGCAATAATACTGAATATCAGTTTATGGTAGGTGGTCAATGGGTGGCGCATCCAGGAAATATCATCGACTATGATGTCGATATCAAGGATCAGGAAGATGATGTGACCCAAGGTCTTTCAACTTTTCATATGAAATCAGAGCAGTATTATGTGCATGTCGATCCTGCTGTTAAAGTGTTGGCAACGACTACTATGAAAGGCAAGGGTGCGCCATGGGTCGAAGGCGTAGTAATGCCAGTAGTATGGAAGAAGATGTATGGCGAAGGCCGCGTTTTCTATTCTTCATTGGGCCACGTAGCCAGTGATTTTAATGTGCCAGAGGCGCTCGAGATTATGAAACGAGGAATC
>JAZUIL010000225.1:0-20064 GCA_045642245.1 Bacteroidales bacterium | reverse complement strand
GATACACAGGCTAATACTCAGAATCGTGACTACATCAACCATAACCTCAATGCCAGCCTCAACTGGACATTCTGGAATGGCTTCACTACTGATCAGGTACTCAACTACTCTCGTTTCGGTGGCCCTGCACAGCCAGAGGCTATTGAGCAGGTAATCTGGAATGCTTCTATCGGTAAGAAGTTCCTCAAGGGTAACAAGGCTGAGATCAAGCTCCAGGCATACGACCTCCTCGGTTCAAACAAGGGCTTCTCTCGTTCGGTAGGTGATAACAACGTCACTTCTTCATACCGCAACTTCATGCCACGTTACTTCCTCTGCACCTTCACTTATAAGATTACCGCTTATCGTGCTAGTGGCAAGCAGAGTTCTCGCACAGAGACCGATGGCCCAGGCTTCCCAGGTGGTTTCCCAGGCGGAGGCTTCCCTGGTGGTGGCTTCGGTGGTGGCCGTGGTCCTGGCCGATTCTAATCAAGAGACGGCTTTTTGACTAAAGCAAAAACAAATTTTTACATAATAAAAAATGCGGAAACATTTTGCAGTTTCCGCATTTTTTTGTACCTTTGCGCCCAAAATGGAGGATATTTCATATCCTAATTAGGTGTAAAGAACTATTTTTGATGATATTTACCGACTTCCCGTGGTGGATCCAGACACTGGTCACCCTCTTCATCATAGCATGGTTTGTACAACTCCTGCTTCATCTCACCGTTTGGCAGCGCCTCTGGCACCGCATCCGTTCGCAGAAGAAGGAGCAGAGCGTCATGGCTGCCAATGCCATCTTCGCCGATCAGACCTATCAGCCAGGCGTCAGCATCCTGGTCTATGCACACAATCAAGGCGAACAGCTTCTCCGCAATCTCCCTACTTTACTCGAGCAGGACTATCCGGATTTTGAGGTCACCGTCATGGACGATGCTTCGCTCGATGATTCCATCGACATCCTCTCAATGCTATGTTCACGTTATGAGCACCTCAACTATTCGCGAATCACCGAACAGGTCCGCGGTATGAGTCACCGCAAGCTGGCCGTGCTTCTTGCCACCAAAGGCTCGCATCATGAGATCATTGTTATGACTCAGGCGCAGTGTTTGCCTGCCAGCAAACAGTGGTTACAGCAGCTGGTACGCCATTTTGCGAATCCTGCTACCGAGGTCGTCATTGCCCCTGTGGCTTATGACCGTCGCTCCAGCTTCATGTCGCGTTTCTGTCAGTTCGATCTTTTCCAGCGCCTCATCTCACTCTTCAGTATTTCGCTGGCATTCCGTCCGTATGCAGGTTGGGGACAGAATATGGCCTTCCGCAAGAGCACGTTCTATGCTAATCGCAGCCAAGGCTTCCAGCGCCATCTGCACATCCAGCCAGGTGAGGATGATCTCTTTGTAGCAGATGTGGCTCGAAGCAACAACGTCGTCGTAGAGTGCCAGCCAGAGAGTCTTGTGACAGATCACTCATCTCCATTATTCATTAACTGGAGCCTTGATCGTCTCAACCGAGGCTTTACTTCACGCCTTTATTCTCCACTTCCTGCCATTGTCAAGACTGTCGATGCACTCACGCGTTATCTCACAGTTCTGCCAGGCTTGGCGCTGATAGGATATACATTATATTATATTATTGCGGTCGCAGGACCACACACCAATGCTTGGATCCTGTTCTCTGTAGCTCTCGCATTGCTCCTGCTTCGTGCAGGACTGATCATCTTCACCTATGCTGGCACAGCCAAGTCACTGAAGCTCCGTCCGTTCATCTTCTGGCCAGTCTTCTGCGATCTTTATATGCCGCTGGTCGATGTCTGGTTCCGCTGCAAGGCGCTTGTCAGAAGGAAGAATTTCGGCGTAGGTTATATCGGATTGAAATAAGCAATCCTAGAATTGAAATACGAAATAATAGAAAGAGAATATCAACATTCTGTACGAGGTGTTGATATTCTCTTTCTTTAGTTTCAACATCGCGTACGCGTTGTTGAAATCTTATGCTGTGAAATTTGACATCGCGTACACGATGTTGAAATTGTAGGTCTTGAATTTTAACACTACGTACGCGTTGTTAAAATCTTACAACTACAGAATTGACATTACGTACACGTTGTTAAGATTTAGAACTTCTGCGTACGTGTAGTGTATGCTGTAGCTAACCAGCCGATGACGGCAACGGAGAGGAGCGTCAGGAGAACGTCGCTCCAGATTAGTTCTACCGGATAAGCTGGGACCACATAACGCGAAGTGACGCCTGCCCCTAGTTGGATGATGCCAAAATATTGCTGAAGGAGACAAAGGACAATGCCAAAGAATGCTCCACCGATGGCTCCACTGCTGCAGATCAGCCAGCCTTCGAGGGTAAAGATGCGGCGGATGAGTGTGTCGGTGGCGCCAAGATTGCGCAATGTATTAATTTCTGCGGATTTGTCGATCATGAGCATGGAGAGCGCTCCGATAACATTGAATGAGGCAATCAGCAGGATGAAGACGACCAGCAAGTAGGTGATCCATTTCTCAATCTGCATGATGCGATAGGCGTCAGCTTGCTGTTCGTAGCGAGTGAGAACGGTTAGGTGTGAGGAGTGAGGAGTGAGGAGTGAGGAGTTGGCAGAATCGGTCGAGAAGATATTCTCAATCTTTTCTTTAACTCGTTCTGCATCAACCCTAGGCATGAGTTTGACCTCGTAAGCGGTGGTAAGAAGGCTGTCGCCAAGAAGTTCACGTGCTGTCTGGAGCGAACAGAGGAAATATTGGTCATCGTACTGTGTCTGTTGCACCATGAAGACGTTGCTGCAATAGAGTGAGGTCTGCGAGAAGGACTCCTCAGGATTCATCAAGTCTATCTTGCCTACGCGGCGTGGACAATAGACATTGAGCGGACGGACAAAACCGTGGCTCATGCCTAACGTGTTGCCAAGTCCTGCGCCAAGGATGCAATAGTGCGCTACTTCATCTTCAAGAAGGAAACCGTCCGAGCCAAGCAGGATGCTGTCAATCTCGGTAACCTCGGCAAACGACTCTTCTACGCCTTTCATCTTGGCTGGCACCTGATGACCGTTGTAGCTCATCAGGACAGTCTCTTCGAGTGTGGCATTGACACTCTCCACCTCTGGCAGATCTTCAATCAATGAGCGTATAGCTTGATTTTCAGAGAATGTCTTGCCTGTCTGAGCCTCGATGCGAAGATCAGGATCGAAGCGCGAGGTGAGATCACTGACCAGGCCTTCGAAACCGTTGTAGACGGAGAGAACACAGATCATGGCTGCAGTGATTACCCCTACGCCACAAGCGGCCACCAACGTAATCATGTTGATGGCCGAATGGCTCTTTGGTGCAAAGAGATAACGGAATGCGATCTTAAGCGCAAGCATTATTTTGCAGCGGATAAGGCTTTATTTCTTCAGCAGCTCGTCGATACGTTCGAGATAATCGAGAGAGTCGTCAATGTCAAAACGAAGCTCAGGAATGACGCGCAACTGATAGCGAACCTTGTTGCCAAGAGCGCCACGAATGCCGCCAACCTGCTTATTGAGGTTGTCGACTACGCTGGTGCCGCGATCCGATGGGAAGACGCTGACAAAGACCTTGGCAAACGAGAGATCAGGTGCGGTGCGAACAGCACTCACACTGACCAGCAAACCATGAGTCTTAGCCGTTTCCTGACGGAGAATCTCTGCCAGTTCCTTCTCGAGGAGTCGGTTGACTTTGTCTAATCTTGTATTTTCCATATTGAAATTATAGAATTATAAATTAAAGAATTATAAAATTAAACTGTCGGAGCAGCTGCTCATTTTTTAATTCTTTAATTTTCTCATTTTTTCATTATTATTGTGAGTCCATCGCGCATCGGAAGGATGACCTTCTCTACGCGCTCATCTTTTGCAATACGGTCATTGAACGCCTGTAGTCCTCGGGTCTGAGTGTCAGACTCTTTCGGGTTCGGGTCTAAGACCTTGCCATCCCACAGCGTGTTGTCTGCGATGATGAGGCCGCCGGAACGGACATAAGGTAGGACGAGGTCGTAGTATTCGTTGTAGCAGCGTTTGTCGGCGTCAATAAAAACGAGGTCCCAAACGGGGAGGAGTGAGGAGTTAGGAGTGAGGAGTGAGGAATTGTTTCCTAATCCCTCACTGATTTCAGTGAGGAGCGAACGCGCATCACCGAAATGAAGATGAATCTTCTTGCCAAGTTCGCCAGCTCTGGACATTACATCCCGAAGGAAATCCTCGATTTCGTCAAAGACTTCGATGGTGTGCAGCTCTTCGACACCGGTCTTCGGATCAGGCGTGAGTCCTTCAGCCATGCTCAGCGCGCTGTAACCGCTGTAAGTGCCAAGTTCCAGGATGCGGTGAGCGTTGACCATCTGGCAGAGCATCTTGAGCAAGCGGCCTTGCAGATGGCCGGAACACATGCGAGGGTAGGTGAGACGAAGATGAGTGAGTCGCTGCACCTGGTGCAACAACTCTGGCTCGGGGTCGATGTGTGCACGGACGTATTCGTCGAGTGCATCGGCTATTTCTTCGTATCGCAGTTCCTTCTGCATGTTTTTATTTAGACAGAAAAACAAAAAATGTTCTTCTGGAAATAATTTACTTCAGTCGATTGACCGTATTAATAGATAATGAGTACGCGCCTTTGCTGGTAGCACCCATGAGGCAGGCTACAAGCTCATCGTCCTCAATGACCTCTTTAGCGAGGAGCTGACGGATACCCAATTGCTGGAACATATGGCCACTCATCGAAGCATCGGAGAACTCTACATAGTGTGGCTGGATTCCAAAGCTGAGGCCAAGGATGCGAACGATGTGCATGTCGTTGCAGAGTGCATAGATAGGTACCTGCGGACGGAAACTGCACAACGTACGGCTGGTAACACCTGTATTATTTGAGGTGATAATGGATTTGATGCCCAGGCTCTCGCTGGCAATGGCAGCATGCTTGCAGAGATAGATGTTGGTTGTGTCAGCCACTCCGTTGAGGTTGCGTGGCACTGCGTATGGCTGGCTCTCCAGTTCGATCTCAGCCTCCTGACAAGCCAACGCCATGGTCTGAACAGCCTCGCGAGGATATGCACCGTAAGCAGTCTCGCCACTCAACATAACTGCATCAGTATGAGCAAATACAGCATTGGCAATATCACTGATCTCAGCACGTGTAGGACGAGGATTCTTGATCATGGTGTGGAGCATCTGAGTAGCCACGATAACAGGCTTGTGATGCTGCATACACTTGCGGATCAGCATACGCTGGATGCCCGGAATCTTCTCCTGAGCCACCTCAATACCCAAGTCGCCACGTGCCACCATGACACCGTAAGCAACGTCGAGGATCTCGTCAATATTATCTACGCCTTCCTGATTCTCGATCTTAGCAATGATCTTGATCTTTGAATGGTTGGCGTCAAGGATTTCCTGAATGTCAAGAATGTCCTGCTTTGAACGGACGAAAGAGTGAGCGATGAAATCAATGTCCTCAGCAATGGCAAGGTCAATGTTATGACGGTCTTTCTCAGTGAGCGATGGCAGTTTGATGCTTACACCTGGCACGTTGACACTCTTACGCTGACCGAGCTCGCCATGGTTCTGCGCCTCGGCGATGAGGACGTCGCCTTGCTTTTCGATGATCGAGAATGCAATCTCGCCGTCGTCGATGAGAACGGTAGCGCCTACCGGTACATCCTTGCAGAAGTCTGCATAGTTCATGCTGATCTCATCGTGAGTGGTGCGGCCTTCTGGGTTGCCTACCATACGTACTTTCTCGCCTGGCTCGAAGATGAGCGCCTTGACGGTATAGTCGTCTGGGAAGGTGGTGGTGCGGATTTCCGGACCTTTGGTGTCGATGAGGATCGGGATATTCTCACTTACTTCGCGCACGTTGGCAATGAGGCGCTTGATGCCTTCATCGTTGGCGTGAGCAGTATTCATTCTTACTACGTTCAAACCGCGTTCGTACAAATCGCGGATAAAGTCTACATCACAGTTAATGTCGCTGATGGTGCAGACGATCTTTGTTTTCTTATTGATCATACCTTAAAATAATAGTTGGCAGAAGGTCAAGAAGGACATAGTATCCTCTCATTTTTAACAAATTCTGCCGAATAATAAAGTAAACACTATTTATTGCTAGAAATTTATTTCTTCTTGAGGCCCTCTACGGCCAGTCTGTATCCGTCAATGCCAAAACCTACGATGATACCTGATGCTGCTGGACTGATAAAAGAATGATGGCGGAATTCTTCGCGCTGATGCACGTTGCTGATGTGCACCTCGATGACAGGTACCTTGATGGCTTTGATAGCATCATGGATGGCCACGCTGGTGTGGGTATAGGCTCCTGCATTGAGCACGATACCGTCCATGCGGCCAAGGGTTCCAGCCTTCTGCGAAGCGGTGGCCTCGTTGAAATTAGCTTCATCTCCGAAACCAGCCATGTGGATGGCGTCAACGATGTCTCCCTCATGATTGCTCTGATAGTAGACGATTTCGTCATTAGGATAAGCGGCACGCAGTTCCTCGAGGTATCCCTCGAATGTCTGTGCACCATAGATTCCTGGCTCGCGTCGGCCCAGAAGATTCAAATTCGGTCCGTTGATGATCAGAATTTTCATAATTTCTTTGTTTTTTGGCTGAAAAACCATATATTTGCAGCTGCAAAACTACGTTTTTTTTTCGATATGACCAACAATTATTTCGATAAATATTATTCTTACCTCAAATTTGAGCGAAACTTTACCGAAAATTCGGTGCAAGCTTATCTTTCTGATATCGCCAAGTTGCAGAAGTTCGCAGAGAGTTTGGGTAAGTCGCTCACCGAACTCGAACCGATGGAGGTGGAGCAATTTATCTGGGGTCTCCACGAAGTGGGGATTGTGGCCAAGTCGCAGAAACGTATTCTGGTGGGGGTGAGAGCGTTCTATAAATTCCTGCGTCTCGAGGGAATCATGGAGAAGGATCCGACCGACTGTATAGACTCTCCGAAACTCCCTGAAATCATACCGACAGTACTGACGCTTGAGGAGGTGAACAAGATCATCGCCGTCCCTGATCCTTCGACCATCGAAGGCCAGCGCAACCGCGCCATCCTGGAGACACTTTATTCCTGTGGTTTGCGTGTTTCTGAGCTGACAGAGCTTCGACGGTCTCATATTTTTGCTAAGGAAGGCTTCATTCAGGTGCTTGGTAAAGGTCGCAAGGAGCGTATCGTTCCCATTGCAGAAAGTGCACTGAAAGAGATAGATAACTATCAGAATTTCAAGTATGAGCTGGACGTGAAACGTGGCTTCGAAGACTATGTCTTCCTGAACCGTTTCGGACGGAAACTCTCCCGCATCATGGTCTTCAAAATCGTGAAGCAGTGTTGCCAGGAAGCCGGTATTCAGAAGGAGGTTTCGCCACATACTTTCCGCCATACTTTTGCCACTCATCTGCTCGAAGGTGGAGCTAACTTGCGAGCCATCCAGATGATGCTAGGCCATGAGCAGATCTCGACCACTGAGATCTATACGAAGGTAGATCGTCAGATGCTCCGTGAGGAGATTTTGACATATCATCCTCGCAACAAACGCAGGTAATGGTGACAAAATAAATAAATGTGATAGAAATTTTATAAAAAAACGACGCTGAATATCCTTGTTTCGAGATTTTTTATTATCTTTGCACCCGTATAAGCTGACTTCATAGCCGTTTTTTGCCATAATCCGGCTCCTTGCTGAAAGTCTGTACCTATTTTGTGCAGTCTTCAATGATATGAAATATTCCAACAAACAATTAAAATAACAAACAACATGATTAAGAAACTGTTTTTGATGGTTTGCTCAGTTGTGATGATTGCTGCCATGTCTTCATGTGGTAAGCTCGATCCTCTTACAGCTGACAACTTCGTCTGCAATCCAAATCCACTCGTTGAGCAGGGTGGTATGGTGAATGCCACAGTAACTGTGACTTATCCTGAGAAGTACTTCAACAAGAAGGCTACTCTTACCATTACTCCTGTAATGGAGTATGCAGCTGGTGAGACCAAGGGTACTCCTGTCTCTTTCCAGGGTGAGAAGGTAAGTGGCAACGACCAGGAGATCAACTACAAGTATGGTGGTACTGCAACTTTCCGTTGCGGTTTCCTCTACAAGGACGAGATGGCTAACTCTAAGCTCCGTCTTGACTTCACCGCTGATATCAAGGGTAAGATCATCACTCTTCCTAGCGTATACATCGCTGATGGTGTAATTGCTACCGAGAGCCTTGCTACTGCTACCAGCAACACTCCAGCTTATGCTAAGGACAACTTCGTAAAGGATACTTTCGACAAGTATATCGCTACCATGATCTATCAGTATCAGAGCACCAACCTCCGTGCTACTGAGAGCGAGAAGAAGCAGGAAGTAAAGGATATGCAGGACGCTATCACCGCTACCAAGGATCAGGAGCGTCGTCAGTTCGAGGGTCTTGACATGGTAAGTACCGCATCTCCTGAGGGTAAGTACAGCCTCAATGAGAAGCTCGCTGCTGGCCGTGAGAAGTCTTCTGCTGCTTATCTCCAGAAGTTCCTCAAGAAGGCTAAGATGCAGGGTCAGATCACTCCTGAGCAGATTGCTGAGGATTGGGATGGCTTCAAGGAGCTCGTTGAGAACAGCAGCCTCCAGGACAAGCAGTTGATCCTCAATGTTCTCGGTCGTATCAGCGATCCTGAGGCTCGTGAGCAGGAGATCCGCAACCTTTCTTCAGCTTATAAGGAGCTCGCTGACGAGATCCTCCCACAGCTCCGTTATTCTAAGGTAACTGCTACCGTTCGTAACATCGGCCACACCGATGAGGAGATTGCTGATCTCTGGAACACCGATAAGGAGGCTCTCACCATCGAGGAGCTTCTCTATCTCGCTACCAAGAAGAACGCTGCTGATCAGGAGACTATCTACAAGTTCACTGAGAAGAAGTTCGCTTCTGACTACCGCGCTGCTAACGACCTCGCTGCTCTCTATTACAAGCAGGGTAAGGCTGCAGATGCTGAGCAGATCTGGAAGAACATCCTCTCTAAGGACGCTAACAACGCTCAGGCTAACATGAACATGGGCCTCGTAGCTATGAACGCTGCTGACTGGCAGGCTGCTCAGACTTACCTCGGTAAGGCTGGTGAGTGTCCTGAGTACGGCGAGGCTATGGGTACTCTCCTCACCAACAAGGGTCAGTATGCTCAGGCTGTTTCTAGCTTCGGCGACGTTAAGTCAAACAACGCTGCTGTTGCTCAGATCTGTGCACAGAACTACAGCGCTGCTAAGAACGTTCTCGACGCAGTAGCAAACAAGGACGCTATGACTTACTACCTCAGCGCTATCGTAGGTGCTCGCACCAACAATAGCTCAGACGTTCAGAGCAACCTCACCAAGGCATTCTCAATGGATAGCTCATTGAAGGATAAGGCTCTTAACGACCTCGAGTTCGCTAAGTTCGTTAGCATCATCGGCGCTCTCTAATTGAGACGACGATTCGAAATACAAAAACACCATCCTTTCGCGAGGATGGTGTTTTTTGTTTGTGTATGATGACAGTGGTGGTTCTGGTTCATCAGGTGGTGCTGGTGGTGGTTTATCCCTTCACCTTCACCACTTTCTCATCTTTGATAAATAAAAGGAATCCTTCCACTTCTGGGAAGCCGATCTGGCGCATCAGACGCATGTAGCTGGCCACTTGCTTGCGGTAGCTGGCGTGGTCGTTGCCGGTCTTGTAGTCGATGATCGTGACGCGTCCGTCAGGCGCTATGATGATGCGGTCAGGACGATGCAGCTGTCCGTCCTTGTCGGCCACGGTCTGTTCGTTGAGGATGCGCAGATCCTCGGTAAACCACGGGCTGACGGCCGGATTGCTGAGGAGGTGTCCGATGGTCTGCCGCATCTCCTGTTCACCAATGATTTCAGGATCAATGACACCACGCAGATAGAGCGTATGGATCACGTCTGCAAAGTCAGCTGCAGTGCGGATTTCCTGCATTACGCGGTGGATATAAGTACCTTTATGTTTGGCAGTGACGTCAGGGAGATTCGGACTATGCAGTATGGTGACTTTTGGCAACGGATTCGCCTCAGGGAAGAGCCATGAATCTCCGCCAGGAGCAATGGCAATGGCGTCATCCAGACGAGGCTCAACGGCTTTGTTCTGGCGCTCCCAAGAGCCGAAGGAGACGGCTTCCTCTCCGCCGAGATACATGCTGCAGTAACCTCCCAGAAGGTCTTCCAGATGGGTACTTGTAGCTTTGCCCGATGGCGGCGGAGCCATGATGACCAAGGCTTCTTTGGCTCGGGTGAAAGCCACGTAGGCAATGTTCAGATTGTCGATGATGGCGCGTAGGCGCTCTGCTTCAAAATCTTCTCTAAAGATGGTGTTTGCCAGCGACTTGTCGAGTTTTAATGGGAGCAGGATCTCTTTGGCAAAAGGCTCTTCTTTCGGCTCGCACCAGATGATCTCTCCGTGAGCAAAGTCAATGTCCAGATTCCATGAAGCATAGGGCAGGATTACCGCTGGCATACCCAGTCCTTTTGACTTGTGGATGGTCATGATCTGGATGGCGTCCTGACCCTCCGGAGTGGCGATACTCTGCATGTGGCCGGTCTGATCCCACCAGGTGAGGAAGGATGATATGTCGGCACCCTGAGAACTGTTGAACGAGAGGACAAGATCGCGGAACGCCTGTAGGAATGGAGCATCGCTCTGACGTACTGGCAATGGCAGTCGGCCGATGATCTGCTCGGTCATTTCGTAGAGCGGATGGTGAGCCAGTCCGCGGTCAAACGGATTGTCGTCCGGATTCATGCTGAAATAGTAGTCGAGCGCCTCGTTGGCCGTACGTCCTTCGAGCTGGAAGAAGCTTGAAAGCGCCACCATGCGCTGGATGTCAGACTCAGGATTCTGGAGATGGCGTATCACATTGATGACCGCCTTGACCGATGGGCGAGACGAGATCTGTAGCGCCTCGTTCGAGATAATATCCATGCCGTAAGGACAGTCGGGATGTTCCTGACGATAGGCGAGAAGCGTCTGCGCCGCCAGACAGCAGTCAGACTTCTTCCTGCATAGGATGGCAATGTCCTTAGGTCGGAACCCCTGTTCCTGTAGACGGATGATCTGCAGCGGCAGTCGGCGCATGGCCTCTTCAAGTTTCTGCTCGGCAGTAGGTTTCTCGATGAGGTTTCCGTTCTTGTCTTGGCAAGTCAGGAATTCCACATGTACCAGGCCTTCTGGAGCCCCTTCCTGCTGACGCTTCTCAGGCAACTGCTGAATTACATCTTTATAAATCCTAGAGACCTGTAGCATGGAGGTCAGTCCGTCGAGCTGCTCAGCCGTTGCTTCGAAGAAACGGTTGTTGAAATCCACGATGGCAGGTAGCGAGCGCCAGTTGGTGCGAAGCGCGCTTCCGTCCTCCTGATGCATGGTCGGATGATAGTGGTCGAGCTGCGAGTCGAGCAACCCCCAGTCACTGCCACGCCAGCGGTAGATACTCTGCTTCACATCACCCACGATGAGGTTCTGATATCCTTGACTCAACGCATTGTCGATGAGTGGCTTAAAGTTATTCCACTGCATGCCCGAGGTGTCCTGGAACTCGTCAATCATATACGACTTCAGGCGCGTGCCAGTCTTCTCATAGATGAATGGCGCATCGTCAGGTCCGATGATACGAGACAGGAGTTCGTTGGTCGAACTGATCAGCATCGTATTCTGGTCGTCGCAATAGGCTTTCAGTTCTTCGTCGATGTTAGCCAAAAGTCCCAGTTCGTAGAAGTTTTTCTCGATGGCGGTGGCTGTACAGTAGAGGCGGAAAGGCTCGCCGGTGAAGTGGACTACACAACGCCTGAAAACGTCCTGTATAGCGTCCGTTTGCTCCTGAGGCAGACCTTTGGCGTAGGGACTCGACTTGGCAAACCATTTGCTGGGGTCTTCCGCAGCATTCTTGAATGTCGTCGTTGGTTCTGGAGGGGTTCCATGCTCATACTGCGCCCAGACGTTGAGCCTGTCGGGGAACGAGCGGCTGAAGTCGCCTGGCTCGAGTCCGAATCTGTGCAGCGTGTCCAGACCATCCTGTCCCAGATGCTTGACTTCTTCCTTCCAGGTGCGACAGATCTGGCGCAGCATCTTCTCGTACTGAGCCAGCGCTTTCTTGTCGCTCGTAAACTCCTTGATCCGGAGGCTGTGCTTGCGGTATTCCTCGCTGGTCAGCGCGTTCCTGGCCATCTTGAAGAGCGGTTCGCGGAAGTCCCATCCTGCGCCATCCTCGCTGCGTTTCTGCGAGAATTTTACGAGCCAATCGAAGATATCCTTGTGGTTCCGCTCGTCGAGTTTCTCGAGGAAGTTGGCAATCGTAGCGTCCAGCACTTTGTCGATGTCCATCTCCACCTCGTAGTTGCCCGTGACATTGAGTTCACGCGCAAAGCTGCGGACCACTTTCTGGAAGAAACTGTCGATGGTGCTGATGTTGAACGACGCGTAGTCATTGAGGATCAGCACCAGTAGCTTCTTGGCCTTCTCCTTGATCTGCTGAGGCGTCTTCTGTCCGTCGGGATTGACGTCCTCCCAGTAGTCCGATTCCTCGGGATTCTGGCTCAGGACATAGAGCTGGTCGATGATACGGCTCTTCATCTCGGCCGTGGCCTTGTTGGTGAAGGTGACGGCCAGAATTTCGCTGAAAAGCATCTCGTTTGCATGCGACTCAGGGAGCAGCTCCGGCTGGAAGAGCTGCTTGATGTAGAAGCCTGTCAGCAGGTGGGTTTTTCCCGATCCGGCAGAGGCGCGGTAGATGTTGAGCGGCTTGTTTTTCTCGAGTCTGATCATTACAAAACGATAGTTTTCTTGATTGTTGGCATGCAAATATAGGTGTTTTTCGTAGAAAATTCAAGTAAGTTGATGAAAAAAAAGTAAAAATAAACCAATAAATTGGTAAGTTCCCTTTTTTTTATTAACTTTGCGCCCATATTAACGATTAATTTGAATGAATAGGATTTTTTACACTATAAGTGCT
The DNA here is from genome assembly GCA_045642245.1 of Bacteroidales bacterium. Taxonomy (GTDB): domain Bacteria; phylum Bacteroidota; class Bacteroidia; order Bacteroidales; family UBA3663; genus Liminaster. Next base: position 7,084 of record JAZUIL010000225.1, on the reverse strand, counting down.
TTCCTTTTTTTGTGTGCATTCATTGCATGCGATGCAGAAGACCCATCGTTGGACTATGAGAAGGTCAATCTCTCGATTGGAGAGGTTTCATTAAGCGGGTCACTTTCCGAACAGCAGCGTCAGGCCATCGTCACTCTCCTTGATAACATGGTGAAGGTGGAGCCTTGTCAGTTTTATATGGGAGCGCAGGGACGTCTGGCTTCCCGTGCCAATTACTCTTCGAATTTTGCGACCAATCATGATACTCTTAAGGTGACAGAGTTTACCGATGAGAGCGGCAAGAAGACACTGATCAAGAACAGCGCCTTCGTTGATTTCGTACATCTCCTTGACTCTCGTTCCTATCGCCATACTTTGAGCGACGGCTCAGTCAAGGTCGACACCATTCGCTTTACCCAGGTCTATAAGATGCCTGTGACGAGTGGTGAGGATAATGGCCGACTCTGGGTAGGTCCGGTGACTCAGATGTGCATGCCTGAAAACTATTATATCGGCATGTATGAGGTGACACAAGCACAGTGGATGGCTGTCATGGGCCAGTGGCCAACGGGCCGTCGTTGCGTCGACGTCAACAATACCCGTCAGGACAGCGCATGGTATCATTGTGTAGGTCTTGGCGACGACTATCCGGCTTACAACGTATGGTATGCTGATGCGGTGGCTTTCTGCGAGCGTCTCAACCAGCTCTGCGGAATGCCAAATGCCCAGGGTATGCGTTTCCGCCTTCCTTCAGAGGTCGAGTGGGAGTGTGCAGCTCGTGGCGGTAAGTACACTCGCGGCTATCGTTATCCGGGCAGTGACGAATTTACCGATGTGGCATGGTGCGGATACAATGCACTCTCGCAGGAGATCGGCCAGAAAGACTATGGCATGCATCCTGGCGGTGAGCTCAAAGCAAACGAACTCGGAATCTACGATATGGCAGGCAATGTGGCAGAGTGGGTGGAGAACGCCTATTATCGCTATACCTATCGCGACAGCATCTCTTCGCCAGCATTCAACGCCAAGCATCTCCCACTGCATGCTCAGGAGGGCTATGTCGGCGACACGCTCATCCTGCGTGGCGGTTCATGGCACCAGTCGCAGGCATCCTCGTTCGACAATTCCGGCCGTCAGGAATATACCCATGGCTCGGTCGACAAGGATCGTCTGCAGAGCATGATCATGCACTGTGGTTTCCGTATCGTTTTGGCAAAGTAAGCAGCAGATCAGTGACATGCTGACCCGCTGCCCTGAAGCACGAATTTTTACAAGATAAAATAAAGGGGAGAGAGAAGAAGCCTCTTCACCCTGAATCAAAAACACTAAAATAAAACGGCCATGGCAAAGAAGAGCATTTCTTTCATGCTATTTTCTTGTTTGGTGATGCTGCTCGTCGCAGTGTCTCCTGTCAAGGCGCAGCGTCTGTTATACCCATCTCATTTTGATTTGAGTGAAGTGACGTTGCTCGACAGTCCATTCAAGAAGGCTCAGGATCGTAACAGCCAAGCATTGCTCGACTATGATGTAGATCGTCTGCTTACCCCATATATCCGTCAGGCAGGACTTAGCAAGAATCCGTCTAGTCCGTATAACGGTTGGGAGAGCAAGCATCCATCTTTCCAGAGCTGGTCATGGCCACCAGAACTGGCGATGGATGGTCACGTCACAGGTCATTACCTCTCAGCGCTCTCTATGAGCTTTGCTGCGACACGCGATAACGCTATGAAGGCCAAGCTCCTGGAGCGTATCAACCACATGGTCGATGTGCTGTGCGACTGTCAGGCAGTTTTCGACGGCGATAAGAAAGGCATGAAGGGCTTCATCGGCGGTATTCCTGACAATGACATCTGGAGTGCGCTCTACTCTGGTGACTATCGTACCTACAACCAACGCGGTAACTGGGCGCCTATCTACTGCGAACACAAGATTATGGCCGGCTTGCGCGATGCTTATGTGCATGCAGGCAACCAGAAGGCAGCAGAGGCTTTCCGCAAGATGTGCGACTGGATCATCGACGTTGTTCGCAACTTCAAGGATACCGACATGGAGATGCAGATCCTGCAGTGGGAGCCAGGCGGCATCAACGAGGTGCTGGCCGACGCTTACAAGCTCTTCGACGACAGCAAATACCTCAAGGGCGCCAACAAGTTCTCGCATCAGATCATGGTCGAGAATATCATCCGCGACGAGGCGCATAAGTTCCTCGACCTGAAGAATGTCAACGAGGCTACCGCCAAGTTCGTGGGTTATGCCCGTATCAGCGAGCTCAAGAACGACGATAAGTACAACCGTGCCGTCAATACCTTCTGGAAGGATGCCGCCAGCCGTATGACCGCCATCAACGGCACAGGTATCAACAGCAACTTCCAGCCGGTCAATAAGTCTACCCGTTTCATCTCAGAGGCCGATGGCCCGGATGCTTGTAGTACTTACAACATGCTCAAGTTGGCCGAGCGTCTCTTCGACCGTGGCCGCAATGCGCGCTATTCTGATTATTATGAGAGTGCGATGCTCAATCATATCCTCGGCAATCAGGACCCTGTATCCGGTGGCTATGTCTATCACACCTCGTTGCGTCCTGACAGCTACCGTATCTATTCGCGCCCTAATCAGGCCATGTGGTGCTGTGTCGGCACAGGCATGGAGAGCCAGGCCAAGTATGGCGACTTCATCTACACCTTCTCTGAAGACACGCTCTTCGTCAATCTCTTTATCGCCAGCGACCTCAGCAGCAGCAAGGTGGCATTGACCCAGGAGACCGATTTCCCATACGGGCAGAGCAGCAAGATCACCATCCAGAAGAATGGCAACTACGTGCTGGCTATCCGTCGTCCGTCGTGGACCAATGACGGCTATAGCATCATGGTCAATGGCAAGGCTCCTAAGGGTTTCAAGTCGAGCCAGAAGGGCGCCGACTGCTTCTATGTGCCTTGTGGCAAGAGCTGGAAGGCGGGCGACGTGATAGAGGTGTCTTACCCGATGTCGCTCTCGTTTGAGGAATGTCCGCGTGTTCCTACTTATATAGCGCTCAAGTATGGCCCGGTCATCCTAGCTGGTGTGACCGAGCGCAGCACACAGCAGCATCCGTTCGAGAACGAGTATGCCGGTATCGGCCGTCGCGACCATTCTAACTCGGTGCGCCAGCCAGAGCACAGCCTTGCCAGTGCACCAATGCTGATCACTGACCGCAGCCGTGTCCCGACCCGCATCACCCCGAAGGATCCTGACAAGCTGGTCTTCACCGTCGACGCATCTGCACCGGCTTCACAGTGGAAAGACGTTGACCTCATCCCATTCTTTGAGACCCATCACTGCAAGTATACTGTCTATTGGAATCAGCAGACCGAGACGGCCTGGCTCCGCAATCCGCTCTATCAGCGCGAGAAGACGGCCAACGCCATCGCTATGTATACCTTCGACTCTATCAAGATCGGCAACGACGAGGACGAGAAGGCTCACAACATGAAGATCAGCGCCACGGGTAGCTGCGGTTCGCTCAATGGCCTGATGTTCCGCGACTGTCAGGCAGGCGAGTGGTTCCAGTATGACCTGGCTCTGGCCGAGAAGGTACATTACACCGATAATGACAGCATCCAGATCGTGATGCGCTTCTCATTGCTCGACCGTGGCCGTAAGGGCGTAGTCTATGTCAACGGTGAGAAGGTGAAGGAGGTCGTTGTGCCAGCCAAGGTCAGCAATGCCACCCGTGACCGCTTCTTCGAATGGCCTATCACGCTGAGTGCAAAGAAGGTGTCTGGCTCGAAGTTCGTCAATATCCGTATGGCTGCAGGAGAGACTGCATTCCCACGCCTGTATGGCTTGCGAGTCACGAAGAAAGAGTAGCAATCAATAACACCACTACTATATTACGAAGGCTGTGTTAACCTAGCAGCCAAAAAAATATCAGATATCACTCCTCCTTTGCGATAAAGGCTGTGGTATCTGATATTTATTTTTCCCCCCACTTGTCATGTTGAGCGAAGCGAAACATCTCACACGTAGCTATATCTGCTAATTACGAGATCCTTGCTTCCTTCGGGGCGCGTCTTAAGGATGCATTTTCTCTAAAAAAACTGAAAACTGAAAAACTGAAAAAACTGTCCTTCCGGTTCCTCGCTCTCCTAGAGGATGGCCAGGATGATATAGTAGGTCATCATCGCCGCAAGTATCAGCTTGATCACCGTGGTAAAGAGGAACGACAGGAACGAGATGAACGCCACCCACAGCGCCTTGCCCAGCTGTGCCGAGTGGGAGTACTCGCCCACGAACGCCCCGACGAGCGGTCCGAGGATCAGTCCCAGGGGCATGAAGAAGAGCCCCACCACCAGCCCCAGCGTCGTAAAGAGCATCGCCTCCTTCGAGCCGCCTCCTACGCGTGTTAATATAATAGGTGCAAGGTAATCGAGCGCCGCAGCCACGATTGTCAGTATGCCCATGACAATCAGAAGCGTGAGACTGACCGAACCCGGGAGTGCGAAATAGACGATGATGAGGCCGGCCAGGCTGAAGGGTGGACCTGGTAGTGCCGGTAGGATGGCGCCGGCTACACCGACCAGGGTCAGCACCACGGCGAGGATCAGAAGACAGATGGTTAGAGTGGTCATAGTTGGGTTATGAGTGTAGCGTTTCTAAATAAACTGTGGCGCAAAGATACATTTTTTTTCTTACTGCTGTTCAAAAAAGTACTTCTTTTGTTTCATTCCTCAAAATAATCATGTTTTTTTGTGCCAATATTGTAAATATTGTATTATCTTTGTGGCGAAAAAATACAAATTCACGGACATTCCTTATACTAATATATCATCACAAAATATTCTAAGTAGGTGTTCAAAATTAATTATACATATTTTTCAGCTATTGAGATGTAGATTTGTACTTTCTCTGAGGGAGCAATGTTACATTGTGACCGAAGATAAAGTTCAAAGATGCGCTCAAGAGCGGAAAAGATGTATGATATGAATCCTTACTTATAATATCAATTAATTTTGAATAACTACTTATCAATGAAACTTACAGACATCCTCACCCCCGGTTTCGATAAGACCGAGTGGGAGAACAAAGGCTATGAGTTGCCAAAGTTCGACATTGCAGCTGTAGCCAAGAAGACGCACGACGAGCCAACCTGGCTGCACTTCGGCGCAGGTAACATCTTCCGTGCATTCCCTGCAGCCATCCTCAACGATGCGCTCAACAGCGGCCAGTATGACCGTGGCGTCATCGTAGCAGAGAGCTTCGACTACGAGATCATCGACAAGGCCTATCGCCCATACGAGAACCTCTCGCTCCTGGTGAGCCTCCAGTCGAGCGGCACCATCGAGAAGAAGGTCATCGCTTCTGTCACCGAGAGCCTCAAGGCCGACCCACAGTTCGGCGACGACTGGGCACGCCTGCAGGAGATCTTCCGCGCACCATCGCTCCAGATGATCACCTTCACCATCACCGAGAAGGGTTACACCTATAACGACGCCGATTTGGCACGCGGCCTCACCCCAGTCTTTGCCATGGGTAAGGTCTGCGCCCTGATGCTCGAGCGCTTCAAGGCCGGCTGTCTGCCACTCACCGTGCAGAGCACCGACAACTGTTCGCACAACGGCGACAAGGTCAAGGCCGGTGTCCTGGCTTACGCTCAGAAGTGGGTCGAGGATGGCTTGGCACCAGCCGAGTTCCTTGCCTATCTACAGGACGAGACGAAGGTGACCTATCCTTGGTCGATGATCGATAAGATCACCCCACGTCCACACGAGAAGGTACAGGCCATGATTGCTGCCGACGGCTTCGAGGACAATCAGACCATCATCACCGACAAGAAGACCTTCACCGCTCCATTCGTCAACGCAGAGGAGGTGCAGTATCTCGTCGTAGAGGATAACTACACCAACGGTCGTCCACCACTCGAGCTCGGTGGCGCGCTCTATACCACCCGCGAGACCGTCGATCAGGTCGAGACCATGAAGGTCACCACCTGCCTCAATCCGTTGCACACCGCCATGTCTATCTATGGCGTGATGCTCGGTTACGACCTTATCTCTGCAGAGATGGCCGACGACGACCTTCGTTCGTTCATCCAGAAGATCGGCTACATCGAGGCCATGCCAGTAGTCACCGATCCGGGCGTGCTCAACCCATACGAGTTCATCGGCACCGTCATCAACAAGCGTCTGCCTAACCCATTCATGCCAGATGCACCACAGCGTATCTCTACCGATACGAGCCAGAAGCTCCCAATCCGCTTCGGCGAGACCATCAAGAAGTATGTGGCACGCGGCCTCGACATGAGCAACCTCGTTCTCATCCCTCTCACCCTCGCCGGATACGCTCGTTTCCTCAAGGCGCTCGACGACAACGGCAACCCATTCACCCCATCCACTGACCCATTGCTCGACGAGCTCCAGGCCATCGTCGCTCCTCTCGAGCTCGGCAAGCCTGATCAGGACTTCAGCTGCCTCAAGCAGCTCTTCTCCCGCGCCGACGTCTTCGGCCTCGACCTCTATGAGGCTGGCCTCGGTGAGCAGATCGAGGGTATGGTCAAGGAGCTGTATGCGGGACCTGGTGCGGTGAGAGAGACGCTGCATAAATACGTGGCACAGCGATAAAGAAGCCCCTACCCCCTGACCTTTTCCCCTCGGCTAAAGCCTCGTCTTCTCGCTGAAGGCTTATCAAGCCTTCTAACCGCTGCGAGGACCCCCGAGCGGTGGAGGGGAGTAGTTAGTAAGAAAAATAATAATAAACAATTAATATAGAGCCTTCTATACCTATGAGCTAATCACTCCCTTCCACCGTTCGGGGGAAGGGTAAGGGGATGGGGGCTTTGCAATCTACTATGGAAAGAACCTGGCGCTGGTTTGGCAAGAAAGACAAGATCACACTTGCACAGCTTAAGCAGATTGGTGTGGAGGGTATTGTTACCGCTCTGCACGACGTACCTCTCGGACAGGTATGGACACGTGAGAAGATTCACGATTTGAAAGAGTATATCGAGTCATACGGCATGAAGTGGAGCGTCGTAGAGTCGCTCCCAGTCGTCGAGACCATCAAGTACGGCGGTCCTGATCGTGAGCATCAGATCGAAGTATATAAGGAGAGCCTCCGCAACCTCGGCGAG
>JAZUIL010000224.1:0-4258 GCA_045642245.1 Bacteroidales bacterium | reverse complement strand
CCTATGAAGTATTCCTTCCACTCTTCATCAAACGTCAGAAAAGCACTCTTTCCATCTTCCGAACGATAAGGGCAGTCGCAAAGATATGAGCTGAGCGTATCGACAAGATAGGGGAAGAAGCCATAATCATCGTATGAAGCCATGCCATCCATCGACAATACATAGATTCCTTCACCCCGTTCAATGGAGAATAGGGTAGTGGATTGCCCTTCTCGATAAAATCCCCATGCATCAGGAATCTCCTCGGGAGAAATGCTCAGCACAAGATTCTTCACTCCAAGGAGTTTGGCATACTCCATGAAGTCAAAGTCTTTTGATGAATGTATCGTTACCTGCTGAAGCATGATTATAGGGATTTGATAGCCGCACCTATAGCAGTCATGTGAGTCGATTGCTTTGCCAGAATGAAGTTGACTCCATACAGATTATTGAGGCGTTCAAAGATCTCAGTCACATGAGGCAAGGTTGTCATTCTGCCAATCACAACAAAGGTCTTGATATCTCTTCCACTACCAGCAAGATATGCCATGACTCCAATGTTCTGGAGCGTCAGGTTGATCAATCCCAAAGCAATGTCTTGTGGTGTAGCATGATGGTCGATCTTGCCAAAGTTGGTGACGGTAGTGTCCATCGGGAGGTTTGGCAATGGTTCGTCACTTACGTCTGCCACAGTCAGATCGATGTTCTCAAGCGAACCTCTTTCGGCCAGTGCCCTGAGTTGTGGCCATCCACCGCCCAAAGACATCTGCTTGAACAATCCGAGAATCGTGCCGCCACCCAATGCGCTACCTCCGATGTGCCTTGCTCTTTCGTTATTGACTTCGACAAAACTGGTACCAGAACCCATCGAAACAACGATGAACCTCGATTCATTACAGATGTAGGACGCTGAAGCAGCATTGGCCTCAAACTCATCCACTTTGACCGTTGGGTAGCCAAGTAATTTTCCTGAGATCTTCTTGCTGCCGACACCAGTTACCGCAATCTTCTCCACACGCTTATCAACGGTATAAAGGGAGGAGATGAAATCACGCAGCAGATTCTCAGAGAATCCGGTTTCCCATATCTCTGCCTTGTTTAGTTTTTTGCCTACAAAAGCAACTACCTTTGTAGAGCTTATGCCTATGTCGATTCCTATTATCATTTTTATGTATTTTTCTCGATGTCGCAAATATAATGATATTTGTACAATTTTCCAAGCCTATTGACTAAAATGATTGAAATTATAATATACAATATAAAAAGCCCCATCCTAGACAATTGCTAAGATGGGGAGTAAGTTTTCCAAGAAATATATAGAGAGTTTTAACCGAAATTCTGGTTATCTATGTTGATCATAGAGATTTGATCACTCTTGCCGGATTACCTACCGCCATGCTGTCTGAAGGGATATCCTTTACAACAACGCTTCCAGCGCCGATGATGCAGCGGTCACCGATGGTTACACCTGGGCATACAATGACACCTGTGCCTAGCCAGCAATCTTCACCAATGGTGATGGGCTTACATTTTTCTACAGTTTTGCGTCTATCTATATAATCAATAGGATGATTAGGAGTGACCAGCTGGCAGTTAGGACCTATCTTTGTTCGGCTGCCTATGGTGATGATTCCTCCATCGAGCATCGTACCGCCATAGTTTACAAAGACACCTTCGCCTAACTTGATTCCATGACCATGGTCACAATGGAAGGGTGGGTTGATGCAGGATGATGATGGAATGCCAGGAATGAGTTCTTCGATGATCGGACGATAGTCATCATCAAATACTGTAAGTGTCTGTAATCAAATTCTGTCATTTTCTCTTTTATTGATTATTCTTCAACCACTCTACGCGACGATGATCAGGCAGATTCTTAGCCAATGAGTCTTTTTATCTGCTTATCGTTAGCCTTTGGAAGAATCTCCCTGAAATGTTCAAATATTCTTTGGTAGGATTCTACTGGAGTTCTTTCGCATGAACAAGATTCCTTACCGTATAGAGATTCAGGTGTAGTGAGCAGTGACAATCCCCAACCATATTGATTACCATGTTTGTCGACAGGGTAGACGAAATCTTCTGTGACAATGAAAGTCCCCATCTGCAGCTTCGTGATGAAAGAGTCAAATCTGCTCCTCATGTTTTTACCAGTGAAGCCGCATGCGTTTCTAAGTTCTCTTGTAACCATGCGGCCATTCTCTCGAAGAGTCATAAGTATTACATCTTCTATACTACCTTCCTCTGGTTTTGGCATCCTACTGCGTCGGTAGTTCATAAAGTCAGGCCACCATTCCTTGCTAATGAATCCAGCTTTTTTATCAAAGAATTTTCCATAAACGAATCCGCCTTCGGTAATGACTGAGCCTTTCCACTCCCAGAGTTTCCATTCCCAACCGCCCTCAGGGAATACAACATAACAGCAATCTTCGTCAGCCATCTCATCTGCCGAAAACCCCCTTATGCCACTATCTAGCAACGGCAAGAATCCTATCTCACCGATTACCTGCATAAGATCTGTTTGGGTATGAATCAGTCTTCTCATATCTCTTTATTTCTTAGCCACCAAATTCTCTACCATCTTCTGACTATGAGGCAGGAAGAAACCTGCTACAGGTCCGACGAGGAAGAGACAGATGATTGTACCAATGCCAACCGCTCCTCCGAGTAACCATCCGATAAGTAGAAAGCCGCCATCGACGCACATTCTTACGATAGAAAATCTCTTGTGCAGTTTGTCGCTGATCACAACTCCCACAAGGTCATTAGGACCTGTACCTGCTTCCGATTTGATTACTACCGACATTCCGCAAGCTAGGATCACACATCCCAAAGCATTGCATATGATTCGCAGAGCAATGTGACTCTCCGGAGTGATAAGATTGCCCAAAACGAGATTGCCCAAATCGATGATCGGACCTCCGCAGAACATGCAGATGAGTGTGCCTATCTTGATGTAGCTCTTATCTACGAAAAGCAGGATGATGATGATCAGGATGCTTATAGCCATATGAGTATTGCCGTGAGACATGAACCCTATATCCATCATTCGGCTTAAGCCCTGGATCATCACGTTGAATGGATCAGAACCAAGGTCGGCCAATAGAAAAAGCGACACTCCGAGATGGGCAATTGCCAATCCGACAAAAAGAATTATGATTCTCAGTATAGTTTGTTTCATTGATGTTTTTACCTGTTTATACTTTACCAGATCTGTTCTCGCACACACCGGTTATTATTTGTTAGTCAAGCATTTTGTCGATCATCTCTACAAGACTTGCAAACTCTTCTTCATTATAGAGTCTTGTGAGTTTTACGATTTTGCCTTCTTTGTCGATAAGTACATTTCGTGTGATACCCGATTCCTTGAGTGCATATCGAGAATAGATGCTTGCTCCTGGATCTAAGCCGAGTGGATATGTGACTCCAACTTTCTCCTTGAAACCCTTAACCGTCTCAAGAGGTTCGTCACGATCTATTCCCATCAATACGAAATTCTTATCGTTCTTATGCTTCTGCCAGATGTCACTTTCGATGAAAGGCATTTCTCTGCGACATACTACGCACCAGCTCGCTGTGAACTGTAGCATTACTACCTTCCCGCGAAGGTCAGACAACCTGACTGTATTTCCTTCGTCGGTAGTGACAATGAAATCTGGAGCAGTATCTCCGACACTTACAATGTATCCTGTTTCGTCGGCTATGGCATTCTGACTTATCGATGTGATCTCGGCATCGCCTTCACCTGGCAGAGGTTGGAATACACGAACATATACCGATGACCAAGTGCTGTCGGCATTCATCTTCTCGCACTGAAAATCGTAGTTCATTCCACCCACAACCTGATTCCTTACGTTAACAGGCTTAATCTTCATGTCAGTCGAATCTTTGAAAAGACTTTCAAACAAAGATATCTCTTCTTCAGTCGGTAGTCTTAATTCACTATAGCCACCACATACAGGTACGTTATTGTCTTTATTGCTATTGCAGGAAACTAGTGTTTCGACTGATGAAGCAGCCAGAGTGGCAATAACTGCCAATGCAAGATTTTTTATCATATTAATTGTATTTATGGGTTAAGAAAAGTATTTTGTCCTATCAATAATCTTATTTGCTGAAACTCATCTCCGAGAATACTGCTTTGAACGAAGCGCCTTCGCCCGGAGAACAAGCATAGACACCGATGCAGACAGCATCTTCGGCCTTGTTGATGTGGGTGAAGCGCAGGATGTTGAACTTCTCGCCATCGGTCGAATTAGAAACCACTACATCACAACCCGTG
>JAZUIL010000223.1:0-17651 GCA_045642245.1 Bacteroidales bacterium | reverse complement strand
TTATCTTGGAACGACATCTAACGAAGCAACTTATGCAACCACTTCTGATGCTGCTGGAGCTTATGAACTCGTTCTTCCTTATGGTGCAGGCAATGATCTGAAGCTCCACGTTGACTACACCCTTGTTTCTGTCGATGGTAGCGGTGAGACCATTAATGTGAAGAGTGCTTCTGCATTGGTTCCAGCTGTTTATACTAACTGGCAGCCTAACTATGCTTACACTTATATCTTTAAGATCAGTAAGGATAGCAATGGTACAACTGGTGATCCTGGTGACGGTACCACCCCTAGCGACCCTGCTGGTCTCTACCCAATCACCTTCGATGCTGTAGTTATGGACTTCGATGAGGAACATGTTCAGGAGACCATCACTACCGTTGCTGATCCTTCAATCACTACTTATTCTAAGGGTGTTCAGCCATCTGCAAACTCAGAATATAAGGCAGGTAATAACATCTATGTAAGTGTTAAGGATGCTTCTGGAGATCTTCTCTCTGCTAGTAATTTTGCGCTTTACACCGCTAAGGTTGAAGATGCGAAGGATAGTGATGGAAACGTAATAAAAGAAGCTCTTCAGGGTATTGATGAGAACAGTATTGCTAATGTACTGGAACATGGTATCAAAAATGATGCGACTGCTCCTACCGTATGGACTGTAACTGACGCTAATGGTGGTAAGTTGATTGTTACATCTGCAGGTATTAGTACTGATGGATATGTGACTCTGATTCCTGCAGATGACGCTCCAGATGGCAATGCAATTAGTGGCAAATTCTATAAGTTCACTCCTTCTGCTGGTACCTATGTCTTCGAATACAAAGCATCAGACGGCAAGAAGTACTACAAGATCATCATCGTTCACTAATCGTGACGAAACAAATTATTAGTTATGCGGGGTTGAATGTCCCCGCATAACTCCAATGGTCGAAAGACATATTTAATATACGCGTATGCATGCGTGCGCGCAAAGAAATCATGACAAATAAGAATCGATTTATATTGCTCATCTTCTCAGTGCTGATGCTTATGACATCAGTCCTTCAGTCGTGTGCCGAGAGGGAAGTGATGAATGAGCTTGAACCGATTCCAGATACCGCACCACAATTCCCCATCTCCTTTGGTGGAGAATTGGTAGGAGAGGAGAGTGCCGTCACGCGAGCAGATCAGACACTCGGTCAGCATTTCTACTTATACGGGTATAAGACTTTAGCCGCAGATAATCATCCTGTGGTCTTTCCTAAGTATACGGTATATTTTATGCCGGGTACTGCCGGATCGACTGAAGATAATACCCACAACTATTATTACGTTGATCCTGATAAAAAACAGTATATCAAGTATTGGGATTATTCAGCATCGGAATATCGTTACTGGGGGTATGTCGATAATCCAAATATCTCATCTGATGATGGTGATGGAGAACTCACCATCACAGGCATTGCCATGGGCATCAACGAACCGAAAGCTAAAGATGCAGAGGACCGCGATATAGAATACTTGGTCTCAACGCTTAAGCTCGTACCGAAAGCAGAATTTGGGAATACCGTTCAGATGCGCTTCGTGCATCCATACGCCAAGGTTCGTGTCATGATTTATTCTGGCGAAAAACTTGCGTCAACAGATGTAGTTGAACTTTCTGATATATCTTTTGGCCCAGAAGATACCTCGAAGAAGATTGTGTCTAAAGGAACCCTCCAAATAGAGTATCCTTTTTCGGGCGATGCGGAGATTTACACAATATCTTCTACAGAAACTATAGATAAGTTTGTAGGTGACAATATAACTCTCACTAATGCTAATTGTGCATCTAATTCTGCCGCTAAAGCTATTCCAGCCGAAGACGGAGCTCAGTATTACTACATTCTTTCCCTCGCCACTGGCGTAACGCCAACAGATTTCAAGTTTAGTGTGGTCTATAATGGCACGACAAAGACCGCCATTGTTCCGGCTGCTTACATGCATTGGAAGCCGAACTATAGCTACACTTATATCTTCAAGATTTCTGATGGTACACTGCTCTTCGTTGATGCTAAGATTGTAGAATGGCAGAGCGGCGGTAGTGCTAACGATACTTGGACAAACTGGTAAGTTATTTCTGATGAGAATCACTTTTATTAAATATATCTTTCTTCTTACATCATTCTTTTTGGCCGCATGTGCCGATGAGCATGATGGGATACTTGACGATGATACTCCACTTACCATAGCAGTCACTTCTGCATGGCTCGATGGTCGTGCAGAGGGGGGGACACGTGCACTCCCAACCTATTTGACTTTACCTACAGTTTCATCTCCTGATCCTGACTGGGTCTATATAGATTTGCCTGCTACGCTGGGCGGAAGTTTCTATGTTAAAAATACTTTGGCACAAGGTAGTGATGTAGCTGGTTATACTCCTTATCATGATTTTTATCGTGCAGGTGTAAAGTTAGACAAATGTCCTATCACCCGCAATCTGGCCGGCTCTGCAGATATAACAGCGTACTATAGGTTAGATCAGGGTGTGGCTCCTGATCCTGTTTCATTCAGTCCCTTCCAGGCTACTGATATTCCGTTGATAGGACCTACAGATTACCTTTCAAGTGATCCTGTGAGATATACTGCAGAATCTTCACCCAGAGATCATTTGTTATTTACTCTGGAGCATCGTACGGCTCTTCTTCGACTAAATTTTGCTGTAAATCCTCAGTATCTTAAAACGCGTGATATAGTATTGCGTAATGTAACCATCAACGATAAGAGTTTTTATCTGGGTAATGATGATAATGTAGGAGGGACCTCCGAGAACAAACTGCCAGGAAAAAAGTTGACATCTACTGCCGAAGTTTATTCCTTGGCCTATGTTCGAACATTCGGAACTGATGGTCTTAAGGTGAATAGTCCATTAACGTTTAAGTGTACATACGATATTTATGATAAGGACCAAATATCTGATGATCATCTGACTCGCAAAGGAGTGACAGCTACTAATACGGTGACCCTTGAAGCATTATCAAGTGCATCAAATCCTATTAGTGAACTTAAACCAGGTCATTATTACGACTTGACCATCACCATCAATCCTGATTATCTCTACGTCCTTTCGGAGCATGACAACAAGAAGCATCTGTCTATAAACTAAGAATTTGCTATCTATACACGCTAATTATGTATATTTATTAATCATTTTATATATAATACTCATCTAAATGGTGAATTGTTTTTTTATCCCCGATATTCTTATCATATTTGCATCATAAAATATGAACTAAAGGGTAGCGCGCTAACTTTTATTTCCGCGCGCAAACCTCAAGATTGCAAACGCAGAAAAGCGGCACTCCTTAGAGCGCTGCTTTTTTTTTGTTCATATACAGAGATATTACACCGACAGGGCCCTGTCTTTTTTTTGAACTGATATCTCGTTGCTAATGGTATTCCTACCCAAGGGAACGCCTGCACGAGATATGTAAAAACGCCAAAAAAATGACACATCAGGCTACTTACAACTGCCTTGTCGCTGCATTCTGCGACCGTCCGTTCTTCACCCGTCATCATGTATCTGTCCGTCAGATTGATGACCTGCAACAGAGACTTGAGAAGCTCTGGTTCAACCCTATGTTCCGCAAATGGATCACTACTTATTCACACAACGATGATGCTGTAAATTATTCTCGCGTATTGGCTTATTTCGGTTTCGTCATCGATCATACCTATTACCTCGGTGCCATGAAGAAGAGTGTGATAGCTTCTCATCTATGGACACATTGCCTCCTTTTACATCATTCCAGAGACGTAAAAAGCATACACTATTCGCTGCGATCGTCTAGAAACAGAGTCATATTAGAATTTTGTTGTAATGTTGGTGGAATATGAGAATATTCCTTGTTTTACTCCCCGAAAATGATTATATTTGCATCAGTAAAACAAAAGAAAATCAGTAATTTACAAATTAATTATCTTATGGAAACCAATCTTACTTTCTTTGGCAATATTGCCAAGTGTTCTGAACTCAAAGATGTCCCTTCAAAGAAGGGTAACTTCCCGATGATGGAGATAGAGCTCCGCACCGATGATGCCACCCAGCAGCGTGTCTTCCTGCAGCTGACTCACGGCATGGCCGTGCAGCTCTCCACCTGTCAGCTCTCACCAGAGATGCGTGTCTGTGCTCACCTCCGTCTCTATACCCACGACTTCGAAGATCGCAACGGTGCTCGCCGCATGTCTAATGACATCCGCTGCTGGAAGCTGGAGTTGTTCGATGCTGAGGATACTGTATTTTTTACTTGTAAATCATGAAATGGTTCAGACACAATTGTAACGCCTCGCAAGAGCTCCCTGTGAGGCGCATCAAAGCCAAGTATGGCTATCATGGTGTGGGCATCTACTGGTGCATGATGGAGCATGTCACGATGTATGAAGGCACACTCAGCCTGCAGGAGATCGTGGAGGAATTCTGCTCGCGTTACTTCTCTCGCGACAAGGTACGTGAACTCATCCGTGAGTCGGGCGTCTTTGTCGTCGACAGCAATAACAACGTCACGTTAGCCGATAAAAGTGTGAACAAAGCGTCGGGCGTACCGGTGAATACTGCGCACACGAACATTATAAATAATTCTATTAAAGAGAAGATAGAGAAGAAGCGCGATATCAACGCGCTGATCTCCGAGTCCCAGTCTCCAGAAGAAAAATCGTTTTATGAGAAGATGCAGCAGGAGTTCCCTCGTATCTGCCAGATGCAGGAGCCGCTGACTTATCAGCAGATGCAGCGACTGGTGGTGCTGTATTCAAACGATAGGGTAGTGTCGGCCCTCTCTGATATGGAGAATTATCCGAAACTCCTCACGGGTTATCTTTCGGCTTACCGCACTTGCAGGAAATGGATTAATTCATAATTGAACACCTAAATGTCATTACAACTATCACAACCCCTGGTAAAAAGCGAGGAGCTTGAGGCTGCCATGCTCAATCGCCTGATATATGATGAGACCGTTGCCATACAGGTCATGCATCTCCTGAACGATGACTGCTTTACCCTGCCTGTGCATAAGATACTCTTCAAGACGATGTGCCAGCTCTATGCTGACGGCATCAAGATCACGAATATTTCTGTCTATGAGAGCCTGAAGGATTCGATGTCCGAAGAGCGTGCCAATGTAGTGCTTGCCGACACGGCAGAAAACGTCTTCGGAAAGAAAGAGGTGTCAGAACCCGAATTCATGGCCACTCGTCTGCAGGAATATGCCATACGGCGCGCGCTTTCAGATATGACGATCGAGCTCAATCGTCTGATCTCTGATATGACGTTTCCGTTGGCCGAGGGTGTGCAGAACATGATGAAACTCTTCGATAAGACGCTCGTCGGTGGTAATGACATCGTGGTGTCGCTCGATACGGTGCTCGACAATGTGCATCAGATCCGTATTGACAACCAGCACCCGCAGACCCAGCACCTGGGTGTGCTTACAGGCTTGCCCAAGATCGATGAGATGGGCGGTCTGCCTCGCGACGGCCTGGTTATCATCGGTGCCAAGCCCAGTCACGGCAAGACTACCTTCGCCATCAATATCGCGGTCAATGCACTGTTTGCCGGTCATAAGGTCGCATGTTTCAGCATGGAGATGAACAAGGAGAAGATCGCCGGACGTATTGTGGCCATGAAGAGTGGTGTCGACTCGAATGCCATCATGCGACTGAAACTCACCCAGTTCGATATGCAGCGAACAGAAGATGCCATCATCAGCCTGCAGCACGATGTGGCAAAGAACTTCTACTTCGACAACCGCCGCATACGCGATGTGAACCGCCTGTTTATGACCATCCGCTCGCTCCAGAGGTCACGTGATATCGATGTCTTTGTCATCGACTACGCCCAGCTCGTCAAACCCTCTCCGGGTATGCATTACGATAACAAGAACGAGCTGTATGCCGAACTGTCGCATGACCTGCACACGCTGGCACAGGACCTCGGGGTGACCATCCTTCTCCTCTCGCAGGTTAACCGTAGCGCCGTAGGAATGCCTACCACCAGCCAGCTGCGCGGATCGGGCGAGATCGACGAGGCGGCCGACATGGTGATCATGCTCTACAATGCCTTCAAAGACCGCACCCATTTCCCGGCACCTTATGACACCCTCAGTACTGAAGGCAAGCTCTACGTCGACGTAGCTAAAGGTCGTGAGGCCAGCACCTATAGCTTCCTCGTCGGATTCAACCCATCACTCACCCTCATCACACCCCTCGAACAGAAAGATTTAGACGATAAGCAACAAATTATTCCTATTGATTTAGATGTATGAATATTATTAATTCTGTTCCTTTCTCGCATCTTAAGAATGCCGAGCACGTATCTTTTCTTTCAAACGTCAGTGTAGCCATCACGAAGGCAACGCCTGAGGCCATCGGTCTTTCGGAGACCATGTTCAAGCAGTATTCTGACATCGTAGCCCTCGAGCAGGACATCGTCAATCACAGCAGCGGCAGTGTCTATACGCCTGAGATGGAGGCGCTCGACAAAGAGCGTGACCGCCTCTTCCGTCTCATCCGCCTCAAGCTGCAGGCTGTACTCCTGGAGTCATCAAGTTCGTCGGTGGCACAGTATAGCAATACTGTAGATAAGTATATCCTCACGAAGTATGGCCTTGAGGTTGCTGCAGCCCCTTATCAGGAAGAGACCTCGCTTCTCCGTGGCTTCATCCTCGACGTCCGCAACTTCCTCCCAGAGGATATCATCGCTGCCATCGGCATCGACACGGCTCTCTCTGATCTGGAGGAGGCCAACGAAAGCTTCACCGATCAGTATAACGAGCGCGTCACCGAGAAGTCGGTCTCTGCCACTGCCTATGGTCGTAAGCTCCGCGCAGATGCCGAAGCCATGTTCAACCTCATCGGCCTCCATATTGAGTTTAAGGCCAATACCGACAAGACTGAGGTAGGAGAGGCGTGCAACAACCTCCTCGCCGTGATCAACGAGCTCATCAAGGACGTCCAGCATCGTCTGAACATGCGCCTCGGCAAGGTGGTCAATGAGGATCTGCCGGTGGCGAGTCCGGTGCCGTTGGGATAAGGAAGCCCCTATCCCCTGACCCTTGTTCCGCTTAAGGCTCCACGCGAGCAAGCTCGGAGTCCCCGAACGGTGGAAGGGAGTGATTACAAACATTTACTTAAACACTTTTGATTATGAATGAAACCAAAGACACTAACTACGCCCCTCCTTTGGGAGGGGAAGGGGGAGGGTCCCCACACGAGTGCTGCGAAGAATGTAAGAAGACCTGTAAGCGTAATTTTTGGACAGAAGTCCTCCGCACTTTTATCAAAGTCGGAACTGCAGTCCTTGCTGCGTTCGGGTTGGCGCGAGGGGTGCCGGAAGATTGAACTGATTGTGCTGCATTGTTCTGATACTAAGCCCTCTCAGGACTTCACGATTGATAAACTGATAGCATCGCATAAGAAGGCCGGCTTCGGCGATTATCCAGGTTATCACTTTTATGTGAGGCGCGATGGTCACCTCTACTACTGTCGCCCCATCTCGATGAAAGGCTGCCATGTCTCGGGCTATAACACCATCAGTATCGGAGTATGCAGCGAGGGTGGTCATCGAGACGATCCTCCCCAAATCCCCGTCGGAGATATGACCGATCTTGCAAAACTAGAGAATGGCGCAGCAGTTTCTCCCCCTACGAGGGGGATAAAGGGGGTCTCGAACTATGAAGACAATCGCACCGCCGAACAGCTTGTCGTCCTTCACGATCTGCTGACCTGCCTCCACGAGATGTTCCCCTCAGCCAAGATCCTCGGTCACCGCGACTTGCCCGGCGTGAAGAAGGCCTGTCCGTGTTACGATGCAGCGAAAGAGTATGCTTATATCTTAGAGTAACCCGTTGCCTCCCAAAGAGCCAACAAATTCTCAATTCTCAATTATCAATTATCAATTATCAATTATCAATTCCTCCCATGCTTCCCATCATCACCGTTGAAAACCTCTACGTCACAGCCTATACAGGCAAGGTCGAGATCCCCATCTTGAAAGACGTAGTAGAGCTGATTCAGCACAATCCCGGCATCACGGCTAAAGCCATGGCACGGCAACTGGAGGTACGTCGCTCCGACCTTAGTGGTGCTGTTCGTCTGCTGACAGGCAAGGGCATTGATGACCTGCTGATGGTGTGGCGTATGATGCATGCCCTTGAGCTCCTTCGCACCACTCGCGATGACTTTGAGACCATTGCCCGTAAGTGTGGTTACACCCGTGGCAAGCATCTGGCCAACGCGATGAAGCGTGAATTGCGCCTGACGCCCTTCGAATACCGCAAAGGATATCGCCGAGGGGTCCAGCGTCCCATCAAGACCCGCATCTGAATACCTTGGTAGGCTCTACATCCGGTAGGGCCTACCATCGTTTCCTTTTGTAGTCCCTACCTCTGGTAGGACCTATCCCCGTTTTCCTTCATAGTCCCTGCCGCAGAGCAAGACCCATTCAGCCCTTTCTTTGCGGTCTAAAACTGTTCGCGCGACCTGCCAAAAACTTCCGAAACGTCCTATGCCAATAAAAAAGTCATATTTTTTTTCTCTTTTTTTACCAACTTATAAATTTTTAATTTATATTTGACCCCAACATATGCGCGTCTGCGTGTGGCGAGCGCGTGCGTATAGACAACAGAGTAAGGCAGAATACAGCCCCTTCACGAAGAATAAATACATATAGCAATATGACCAAACAGAATACATATAACAAACCAAACGCTCTTGTCAATAAGGCATTCCTGCTTGATAAACTCAAGCAAGAGCATTGCTTCTGGTCATACTCAGATGATAGTGTGACCTTGGAGAATGTGTCTGATGACATGCTCATAGAGAAAACATTGCAGCATCTTGACCTTGAGGAGATAAACATATTGTTTCAGACGTTCTCGTTCAGGAAGATCAAGCAGGCATGGCTCAAGTATCTTGTGCCTCAGGAAGATTATCTCTACACACTCAATCGTTTCCTCGCCTGGTACTACTTCAAAGCAAAATGTCCAGACGCATATATCAAAACCATGGCTACCCGCCATTTTAACAAAGCTTTATAAAATATGACAGGTCTTGCTCCACATACAGGTCTCATCTTTGATGCCGTAACGAAAATGGAAAGCATTAAGAATTATGTTCTCGTTGGCGGAACAGCTCTATCCATGCAGATAGATAACCGCCAAAGTGAGGATTTGGATTTTATGTGCTGGAGGCAGCGAAAGGATCAAAAGATGGAGGTGGAGTGGAAGAAGATAGAGAAAGAACTATCCTCTATCGGAGAAGTGCAGAAAGTGGATATTCTCGACATCGACCATGTGGAATACGTAGTTTCAGGTGTAAAGTTATCTTTCTACGCATGCACGAAATATACTCCTGTAACGGCACCTTTGCACATACAGAACAATCTCTACCTGTCTGACATAAAAGCCATAGGAGCAATGAAGATGGAAGTCATGATGCGACGAAGCAACTTCAGAGATTATTACGACATCTACTCAATTTTGAAGCAAGGCATAGCCATCCAAGACTTGATATCGCTCGCTCTAGAATACTCCGAGCATCGTATGAAGTCAAAGAATCTGTTAGCAATGCTTACGAATGGCAGTCGTTTCAACCGAGACACAAGATTCGATCAACTTCACCCTAAGTATGATGTAACGCCCCAAGACATAGAACTTTATATTAAGTCTTTATTGAATCAGTAAAAAATAAGATATCTATGATCAAACAGAATACATACATACTCCGAATAGTGACGATGCTCATCATCGTGGTGATGGGAGTGGGAAGCGCGTGGGGACAAACGTACCATACCGAAACCCACGATGGCGTGACTTATAATGTGGTGTATCTGAATCTAAGCAGTGGAAACGACAGTAGGGATGGTAGCACCGTGGCCAATGCTGTGAAGACATGGGCAAAAGCATACGAAAAACTCCCAGCCTACACTGGCACTACCGATGCAGAGCGCGATGATGCCTGGGATAAGAATATCATTGTGGTGTGCGATGCAAGCAATAACCAATTAAACACACTTAGCGCTACCAACAAAGCACCAGCGACTATCACTGGTGTTTGGCCATGGACACCAGCCAACACCACAGCTGCCAAAGTAAAGGCTGGTGGAGCGGTGTATGTCGATAGGGGAGACGACACAAAAGGTCCGTCATTGGGCATGGATACCAAATTCAAGTATGTGCGTTTCCGCAGCATAAAATCGGGAAGCATTAATGGACAGGCATACCTGCAGTGTTACCTGCATGATGTGACGTTCGATGTGGGCTGCGTGATGGAAATTGCCGAGGATCTTACTGTTGATAATGGTTTGACAAAAGGAAATAAAGCCCCAGACTTGCACTTGATGATGTATGCCAATACGCACAATTTCACAGCTACAACAGATGGTGGGTGGCCAGCACAGACAAAACCGATGGTGCTGACTATCAAATCGGGTAAGATAGGTCGTCTGCTGAGTTGTCGTATTACAGGAACGGCAGATGGAGATATTAAAAAACGTTATGTCGTTGGCAATCCAAGTCACCCTTTGACGGCAATCCTGAATTTGGATATTGACCCTAATACATCCGAGGGGGAGTGGAACTCAAAAAACTACACCAACGACATCGAGTTCTGCTGCGCCGGTGCAACACAGGCAGCAGAGTATTGCGACATCAAGTTCAATATCAAGCGTGGTAAGATTGGTACACTGGTATCTGCATGTCAGGGTATGTCTATCACGCAAACCAAGAACTTAGGACTTTCCAACTCATCTTTCTTTGGCAGAACAGAGGTTAATCTCATCCCAAACAACTCGGACGATGACATAACCATTGATCGTTATTATGGTGCGTGCCTTGGTCGCTCTCAGAGCAGTCCCAGTAATACAACCAATGGCATCTCTAATACAGCGTTCTATGGTATAAGTACATTGAATATGTATGGCGGAAGAATCAATAATGGCGTGTTTATCTCTGCTGGTGGTGTAAGTGGTCTTCAGAGTACGGATGGTCTCCACCACACATGCGACCAGTACATCCCATACCTTGATAATTCTTCTGCCTATAGTAATTATCCCTACATGGGCATCAAATATCAGCCGTATGATGCCTCGAAGACAATTGCCAAAGTGACAACCATCATGAACGGTACGCCCGAGGTAATTGACCTCGCCGAAACCGTCACTACAATGAATATCTATGGAGGTGAGATTAAAGGTGGTATCTATGGTGGTAGTTATGGTTACTCCGATGTCTTGAGAATCCAGTGTGCTATGGAGCAGGCTGGTTCTCTATGGGGAGACACACATGTCAATATCTATGGAGGCAAGATTTCTGGTGGTGTTTATGGTGGTGGTCAAGGTTCTCCTGACTTCTATAATCTGGCTCCCGATAATCGCAAAAATGAGTTCACTACCGTTGCCTCAGTTTATGGTAATACCAACGTAAACATCTACGGTGGAGAGATTGATGGCGATATCTATGGTGGCGGCATGGGTTTGAAGAGCCAAGCAGACGGTTCGGGATCTGTTGTTAGTTTCGATACGCCAACGGCGGTAACACTTGTCCCTAACGAATTCCAGAACATCGCCAAGGTCTATGGCAACACCAACGTAACCATTGACCCTAAAATTCTCAAGCCATTTAATGAATGGGCAGTCCCTAACGTTCCAGAATTCACGGGTCCTGACGAAGACTGGACCTTCACCGGCAACATCTACGGCGGCGGTGCCCTCGGTGCTGTAGAAGGCAACACCAACGTTATCATCAAAGGCGGCATCATCAATGGCAACGTTTTCGGCGCAGGTGAGGGTGAAGACGGTCATGAGAATAAGGCCATGGTAACTGGAGATACTAAAGTAATAATCGGTGAAAAACAATGAAACCAATATATTATAACTTATTGACATCCATTCTGGTAGAGTGCTTCACAACAATACAGGCTCAGGTGACAATCCGAGGCAATGTATATGGCGGTGGAGAAGCTGCACAGGTAGTTGGCAATACAACCGTAGAGGTTAACACAAGCTTTGCCGATGCTGATGAAATAGAGCAGAAGTTTACTGATAACGTTAATCCAAAATACTCAGTCTTCGGAGGTGGATGGGGTAAACTTGCCGTAGTGCATGGCACCACGAACGTTAAGATCCAGGTGCCGGAATATTCCGGCTTTGAAGCTTATAATGCCAATGCAGATGCATATACGGATCATCCTTTCGGCGTGACAGGATTTGCTATCCCGAATGTCATAGGTGGTGGCTTCAATGGCGCGGTTGAAGGAAATACTAATGTGACGCTCACCGGTACATCTTATGTGGGTCATCTGTATGGCGGTGGTATGTATGCCGATGTAAAGAGTACGAATGTCCTGGTGAAGAGTGGCGTTGTTGACTATGCTTATGGTGGTGGTTTGATTGGTGGTGTGACAGGTGTGGCTGCCATGACGATTGGCAATACCGACGGCATACCAGCAGATGATGCTGCGGCTAACAAGAAAGTTGTGATTCGTCATAATGTGTTTGGTGCAAATGATGTGAGCGGTTCAGTTCTTGCTGTAGATCTACAATTGAGAGGTGGCATAGTCTTCGGAAATGTCTATGGTGCAGGCGATGGTAACCACTTTGGCTACTATGACGCTACTGAGGTAAAGTATAAGTCAGGATTGAAACCGGATACCTATACTACCGAGGGTTTGTATTCGTCACGCCCACAGACTACTGAGGTAGATTTGGCGTTAGGTGGTAATACAGCGGAAGATAGAATGATAGTGAAAGGTAACGTCTTTGGTGGCGGTAATTCTTGCTCTATAGGTTTTTCGCTTGAAGTAGCATTGGCCTCTCACCTTACCATTGGTCACGATTATACGAAAGAAGAGCGTGCTACGAATATCGGTGGCCTGTTTATGGGTAGTTCTGGTGAATACCTTGTCAATATCGATAATGATAAATACGAAACTGGCGCATTCTCTGATCAGACATCTTTTGAGGCGTATGTGGATAATATCAAGATGTCAGGTAAGGCAACGTTGAGCATGGCAGATGATGTTGAAGATATCGAGATTTCTTCGTTCATTGGTGGTGGTTTCCATGGTTCGATGGCAGCTCCGACAGATGCAGATCCGGCAACTTGGGCTTATAATTATAGTCTGGCTCGTGGTGTCACGATCCTAGACCGTGTAGTGGGTGGTAGCTATGATGCGTATGCGAAATATACTGATGGTAGCAAATCTTATGAAGTAGATGGTGGCTTCTTGAATGGCCAGAACGGTCAGAACCAGCTTCGCCTTACTCTCAGAAACCGACTCATGCCACATTTGGATGAGAATAAGACACATGCTTATGGCGCTAATGTCTTTGGTGGCTGTTATAGCACTGGATTGATGACGGGTGATGTATTGCTTGATTATCAGTGCTGGGTGGATGATGCTGAGGATTTCACCAAATATGATGATAATCTTTATGCATTGGCCAGTGATGCTGAGAATAATAACTGTCTGAGCGTGGTGGGTTGTGGCTATGGTGCAGATACACATTCTCAGGGCAACCATTCTGTCATCGTAAATAATAAGCCGTATCAGATCGGCACGAATGATGTGTTTGCTTCACAGAATGTATTTAATGTCTTTGGCGGTTCGCAGTTAGGAACTACTGAGGGTAATACTTATGTGAAGTTCGATGGCTATCTCGATGCAAATAATAAACCATCTACCGTATTCGGTAATATTTATGGTGGTGGAATGCAAGGTAATCTTGTTAATTCTGCCTCTGCTAGCGTTGAAGTAACTGGCGGATATGTTACCAATGTGTATGGCGGTGCACGTCAGGCAGACATTGCGGGTGGTACATATGTATGGATTCATGAGCCATATCTTGCCGATGGCAACTTACCAGCTCGTCATGTTCCTACTGTGGCTAAGATGGTATGTGGTGGTACGGATGTGGCTGGAGAAATCAATGGTGTTAACGGCGATAGCTATATTTCTGACAAGAATTGGCTCGATATAGATACTGATCCATTGCTGAAGAAACTGATTTCAGAAAAAGGTACTTCTGATTGGAGATTGACACCAAATACTTATGTACGTATTGGAGACAATTCAGTACTTGAAAAGTATGAGGCAGCTCATCTGGAGGGAGATAAAGTAAAGTCTGGTATTGCTTATAACAGCTACCCACTTATCGGTGCAGTCTATGCAGGTGGCAATGGCGAGCTGTGGACAACAGAAAAGGGCGCTCAGCCTGACGTAAAGACTGCCATATTAGACATAGCAGGAGGTACGATGTATCAGGCTTACGGTGGAGGAAATATGGCTACGATCACACAAGATAACTTCATCCATGTAGCAGCACCAATCATACCATCAGATAGAACTCATGGCAGTGATGATGTCAACGATCCGCAAGCTAAATACGATATCATTGCAAAGATTCCTGCCACTGAGATGGACTATATTAATAATCACTTCCTGAATGTCTATAATATGAATTATAAGAAGTTCAGCAATGATTATCAGTTCAATTATCAGGTGCTTCGCCTCTTTGGTGGTAACAACCATGCCAAGATGAGCATCCTGCCAAGCTGGAACTTGATGAGCGGCCACCTGGGCAGCGTCTATTCAGGTGGTAACATGGGCGACATGAACTACTATTATGCTGGAGATCTTGTTACCGTGGGAGGAGGTGCTGGAGATAAGTTCGCACAATATAACCAGACCCGAGGCTTGAACCTCACTGTGAATAGCGAACAGCTTTATATCGATCAGATCTTCGGTGGTTGCCGTATCGCAAGTATTGAAGCAAAAGATGCAACCGGTAATACCGTAGATTTTGCCACTGTCTATCCAACGAATGCAACCTCTGAGGAAAAATCCGATTTTGACAAAGATGTCTATGGCGCTACTCTTCGAGTGCTGAATGGCCACTTTAATGATGTATATGGTGGTAATGACATTGCCGGTAAGGTGTATAATGGTACACACTTGTTCATAGCAGGTGCTATCTCGGGCAACGTCTATGGTGCAGGTAATGGTAACTATATCTATAAGTATGCAATTGATGACAAGACCGGTGAGAAGGTAACTCAGGTCAAGGAAGTCTATGATCCTGACTTGTATGGTGAAGAGGACGGAGGTTTCTACTACATCTTACCAGAAGCTACAGGGTATGCATTGGATGCAAGAATTGCTGCAAAAGATGAGAATGGCTATATGACCGTCGGCTTCGAGCAGGATATGAAAAAGGTGATGGGCATTAATATAATGCGCCCTAATGTAACCAAAGCATATCTTGACATTGAGGGCCGACCTCATGATCTGTCGACCGTTTATATCAGTCATGCCGTATATTGCGGTGGTAATTCGGCTACAATCACTCAGTTCAATCCGGATGATGATCACCCGACTTATACACGCTTTAAGATGGGAGACTGTGTGACTCTGAACGCTGTGTATATGGGTTCGAATGGTGAGAATCTGACCAAGAAAAGGCATCTTAATGCCGCGGAGAAGGTTAATCATATGAACTTGACTGCTGCCACAGATCTTAACCAGCTCTATAAGTCGGGTGGTGTGTATAAGGGTAGTGAGAAGCTGATTGCTGAAAACCAAGCAGAGATTTATCCGGCTTTGCTCGATGTCTATATGCGAGCAGTAGAGATGGACGCTTTGCCGCAGGGTTTCAACAATATGAAGGATGAGGACTATACAGCTGCATATATCGGTGATTTCTGTCTGGGTGGTAATGCTGGTTCGATGATGATTGATAAGAAGGTAAAGATCACCTTCCCATATAAGCTGAATGTATTTGGTAATATCATCGGTGGCTGTAAGAATACAAACTTCACGTATGTGAATGAGCATAGTACCAGTGCTTTCGGTGTGAAGCATATCGGTGGATTCTTGATGCCATTGAACGATACAACAGATGGTCTTGAATTAGCTGATGATAAATCGAATGCAAATACGGTGAAGACAGAGATGGAGATTCAGTGTCAGTTTGTTAATCTCCGCATGAATCTGGCATCTACTGATGCAAATGAAAACTTCAGCAAGAATATGCTTGAGACTAATCTTGTGGATGGTCATCTGGGTGATGGCTGTAATGTCTATGGCGGTTGCTATGAGTCTGGTATCACTGTGGGAGATGTCCATATCGACCTTTATAGTGATATGCTGGCACGTTCACAGCGTGGTACTCACTCTGATAAATATACTTTTAAGACATGGGATGCATTCCAGCAAGAGCTTGACAAGATGCTGACACTTGGAGATGACGTAATTACGGCTTATAAGCTTTATGGTGCTGGCTACGGCGAAGATAGTCGCGTGCTGGGCGATACTCATATTCATACCATACCTTGGAGTTCTACTACTTATACAGAACGTGGAGGAGAACATCCAACCGCTGTTAGTGTGTATGGTGGTGGTCAGCAAGGTATCGTGGTAGGTAACTCTGAGATTCGTATTCAGGACGGTTTAATCTATAAGGATGTGGTCGGTGGTACTGACCAGAGCGATCTTTATGGATCAACCAGCATCATCGTAGGTTTCCCTGAGTATTATGTCTGCAAGCAGTCTGGCACCTTCCAGCTGAAGCGTGGTGACCACTGGACGGTGGAAGAGGGCAAGCGAATGAGGACAGTGAAAATTGACGACAAGGAAGTTGGTGTTCCTGCTGTTGTCAGCATGGTGTCTTATCGCGTAGGTGATTATGTCCCGAAGAACGTAGTCAATGAGATTATCGGTCATACAACTTCTGTTGTTGATACTCACGGTGAATGGAAAACCTGGAGTGATACTGACAATAGTGTCTGGAAAGACTATCTTGAAAATGAGACGACTTTCGCGCATGTCTCTAATATTGGAGATTTCTTTGATGGTGTTAATGAGCAGACAAAGACAGCGCCTTATAATAATCTCGATCATAAAAAGATTTTCCCTGGTTGGGGATATAATGACGATGGAACTAAGAAAGTAGATATTCAGATCGGTGGCGGTGTGTATGGTGGCGGTTATAGTGTGCCAAGTAACATGGGTAATGTAACCGGTGAGCCTACAGTCCACAAATATGCTGCAACGACTTCTGATCGCTACGGTCATAAGGTATATCGTGATCTGAGCTATCGTAAGCACACGGCACTTGCTCCTACTGCTCTTGTTGGATATGGAGGTAACTCTTCAATTATTTTGGCTGATGATAATTCTCAGGAATCTGGTAAGGATCATATCCGTGTTTCTACACTTCATGCTGAAGAATTACACCTGAAGGCAGGAAAGAACAGGATGGGATATTTTGCTAAAGATCCTAGCAGGACAGATAGTTGGGGTATACCAGCCTATGAGACTTTGCAGGATCATGAAATCACAGCTGCTGAAGTTAACGATACTGATAATAAAGTATATAAAGTTACTGGTGAAGGTGGTATCTTTGGTGATGGTCACTTCGTATATTGTGAGGGCTTCCGTGCTGCCGATATTACAGGCTATGGCTATCATGAGGGTACGGTGAAATATCCTGTCTTGCTGAATACCTTCCAGCGTCTTGATATGGTGGATATCAATGACTGCTGTTTCTTCCTTGAAGGTCAGCGAGACTATGCTACCGTTGTGCCGAATGCTACCATCTATTCGGTGACATTGGTTAATGAGTGGCGTATGAACTCTTCGATCAA
>JAZUIL010000222.1:0-4636 GCA_045642245.1 Bacteroidales bacterium | reverse complement strand
GGAGCCAGGTAACCAGACAGAGATCAACCGCATCATCGAAGGCGTAAAGGATGGTACCATTCCAATGGCTGACCTCGATCGTAACACCAAGCGTATGCTTCAGTACATCGTTCGTACTCCACGCTTCCAGGGTTATAAGTTCAGCAACAAGCCAACTCTCAAGGAGAACGCTGCAGTAACTCGTCAGTCAGCTACTGAGGGTATGGTTCTCTTGAAGAACAATGCTAACACTCTTCCTATGCAGGGTGTCAAGAACGTGGCTGTATTCGGTATCACTTCTTACGACTTCATCGCAGGCGGTACTGGTTCGGGTGACGTTAACAAGGCTTACACCGTTGACCTCATGCAGGGTATCACCAACGCCGGCCTCAACGTAACTGAGGATCTCAAGAACCTCTATTATGACTATAAGAAGTATCAGGAGAGCCAGCAGAAGGCTAACGGTGGCGGCTTCGGTTGGGGTAAGCCTGTACTTCCTGAGCTCGCAGTTTCTGAGAACGCTATCGCTGCACAGGCAAAGAAGGCAGACATCGCTTTGATTACCTTGGGCCGTCAGGCAGGTGAAGGTGCTGACCGTAAGATCGAGAACGACTTCAATATCACCGAGGTAGAGCGTAATCTCCTCAACACCGTTTGCCAGTACTTCCATCAGGCAGGTAAGAAGGTTGTTGTGATCCTCAACATGGGTAATGTCATTGAGACCGCTTCTTGGAAGGGTCTTCCAGACGCTATCCTCATGGCTTGGCAGCCAGGTCAGGAAGGTGGCAACTCTGTAGTTGACGTTCTTACCGGTAAGGCTAATCCTTCAGGCAAGCTCACCATGACCTTCCCTATCGCAGGTGCAGACGTTCCTTCTTCAATGAATTATCCTAACGTAGGTATTGCTGAGGGTAATAGCTGGTGGCGTCGTGGCCCAGTCAAGAACACCGACTACACACTCCATCAGGAGGGTCTCAACGTTGGCTACCGATACTTCAACACCGCTGGTGTAGAGGTTTCTTACCCATTCGGCTTCGGTATGAGCTACACCACTTTCGCTTATTCTAAGCCAGTGGTTAAGGCAGGCAAGGATGGCTTCACCGCTCAGATCACCGTTACCAACACCGGTAAGGTTGCTGGTAAGGAGGCTGTTCAGCTCTATGGTTCTGCTCCTGCAGGTGGCCTTGAGAAGCCAGCTAACCAGTTGGAGGCATTTGCTAAGACCCGTGAGCTCCAGCCAGGTGAGAGCCAGACACTTACAATGACCGTTTCTGCTTACGACCTCGCTTCATACAATGAGGGTACTCAGGCTTGGGAGACCGCTGCTGGTAAGTATACTGTTAAGTTCGGCGCAAGCGTTGAGGATATCCGTTGCACAGGCGTGTATACTCAGGTTAAGGCTCAAAGCGTTGCAGGTCACGATGTCTGCAAACCTAACATGGAACTGTAAATAATCAAAGGGAGTAAAAAAGGAGTAAAAGGGAAGTAAATGACTTCGTCATGGAGTAAAAGGGACGTTAGTTCTCTTTACGCAAGTTCTCTTTCGAAAATCCGTATCAGACAAATCGCGTATCCGATACAAACGTCCCTTTTACTCCTTTTTTACTACCCTTTCAAAAGTTTCGCAAATGCGGAACTTGAAACAATGACTACTACCACTATACTATTAATCTTTCTGTTCAGCCTTGGCGCCGCTTTCGTGCAACGCGTATCAGGGTTTGGGTTCGGCATCTTTATCATGACCGTCCTTCCCTATCTGATGCCATCGTATGCCGAAGCAACGACCTTGTCGGGTGCACTAGCTCTCGTCACTTCCATCATCATCGTATCTCGTATGTGGAAGTTCATCGAGTGGCGTAAGCTCATCCCTATCTTGCTGACGTTTCTGGTAGTGTCATATATCTCCATCCAATTTGTGTCTTTAGCAGGCGATGGCCTGCTGAAGCGCATATTGGGTGGAGTTCTTATTCTAGCCTCGCTGTGGTTCCTTTTCGTCAGCAAACATGTAAGCCTCAAACCTACAATGACCGTGCAGATCAGCATGGGAACCATCAGCGGTGTCATGGGTGGATTTTTCGGCATGCAAGGACCTCCAGCCGTACTTTATTTCTTGGCTTGCACCGAGAAGAAAGATAACTACATGGCGTTGGCTCAAACCTATTTCCTCATCGGAAACACGATGATGACCATCTTCCGTGCCAGCAACGGACACTTCACTTCTGCTGTCGCTCAAGGCTGGTGTTACGGCATCGTGGCCGTACTCCTCGGCACTTGGATCGGAGCAAAAGTTTTCCGACTCATCCCTATCGCCATACTTCGCAAAATCATCTATATTTATATGGGCATCAGCGGATTGGTCGCTATGTTAGCATAAAAAAGAATAGGATTATGAAAAAGGGACTAGTAATCGCATTCGCTTTGCTTCTTAGCACGGGAATGACAATGGCAGAAAAGAAACCGGCGAAAGTTCTGGAGCAACATAACGGACACGAGTATGTGGACATGGGGTTGACGACAGAAGACGGTAAGACAATCTACTGGGCTACATGCAACGTCGGAGCCAAGAGTCCTGAGGAATGTGGCACCTACTTTGCATGGGGAGACATCAATGGCTTTGGACAAAAAACTGCCACCGAAATAAACTTTAGACATATCAATTCCGATGGCGGTTATTATTACGGAGCATTGAATGAGCTATGGGGTAAATACCGATGGGTAGAAGAGGGTTATGTGAGTTGGCAAGGCCTCAATAAATATACCTTTCCTGACGGAAGAAGCAGCTCAGATCCTGAGCAATCAGGTCTTTGGTATAAAGACAATATATTTGTAGGCGATAATAAGCGTGTTCTTGATCTTGAAGATGATGCTGTGAATTTCAAATGGGGTGGCGAGTGGCGAATGCCAACCGAAAATGAATTTGAACAGCTTCTGACTGAATGCAAATGGGTATGGAAACACAAACATGGTGTACCCGGCTATATGGTAAAGAGCAAAAAGACCAAAGGCGAAATATTCCTACCTGTCACTTTTATCACCAAGAGCAGCGATTATAGAAATGTCGTACCTATGCCAGGGATCCCTCAATCAGAAGAAGAACCCTATGAAAGAAGCTACTACTGGACTTCCACGTTGAGTTGGGAAGAAAACTCAAAAGCTGTTACTGTTTTTTTCGATTTTTATAGTAGGAAAATCATGATCGATTACAGGTTCGTCCTGATGCCAGTAAGAGGCGTATATGTGAAATGATTCATTCAAAAGACCGGTATAATAAAAGCATCACCAACTATGAGCGGGAATACTCGACTAGTTGGTGATACATTATTTAATATATAAGGATTACTTTGCCAGCATCTCATTGATCATCTGTACAAGGCTTGAGAACTCCTCTTCGTTGTAAAGTCTTGTCAGCTTCACGATCTTACCTTCACGATCAATGAGGACATTACGTGTGATACCTGACTGCTTCAAAGCATAACGAACGTAGACATTTGCTCCTGGATCAAGTGCCAAAGGATAAGTAATACCTACTGACTCGCTGAACTTATTGACGGTCTCAAGTGGCTCATCACGATCGATACCCATCAGGAAGAAATCAGCATCATCCTTATGTTTCTGCCAAATATCACTCTCGATGAATGGCATTTCCTTGCGACAGACGCCACACCAGCTGGCAGTAAACTGAAGCATCACCACCTTACCACGAAGATCTGAGAGACGAACCTGTTCACCAGAAGCAAGCGTAACGATAAAGTCAGGTGCCATCTCTCCTACTCGTACCAGATAACCGGTCTCATCGGCATCAGCAAGCTTGCTGATATTAGTTACTTCTGGCTTACTGTCATTCTCCATCGGGTCATAGATAGAAACTTCGACAGAAGACATTGTACTATCTGCATTCATCTGTTCGCAACGGAATTTATAGTTCATTCCGCCAACTACCTGCTTGCTTACATTAACTGGAGACAGCGCTGAAGAAAGACTGTCACCAACAGCAGTCTTGAAAACCAAAGAATCATTAGCGGTAAGCAATTCTGGCTCTCCATAACCACCACACTCAACGTTTTCTGCAGGTTTCTGTGTATTGCTACAAGCCGAAACAAGTGTCATCAGGCCAACCATTGCCATTGAATAAAACGATTTCATAATTACGAAAAAAGTGATATATTTATTAAAAATTGTATTTTCACGGTGCAAAGATACATAAAATATTTCAATCTTCCGTAAAAATGATATTTATTTTGTATCTTTGTCCCACGAAATAAATATATTTATTATGAAGACATTAACCTATATTGCAAGTATCGCTGTATTTGGCTTAATCGGACAAAACTTGCTGGCACAAGATCGAGTAAAAGAAATCCGACAGCAATATGCAGACGTGCAGCAGCAGATCAAAATGATCAAAGAAGAGCCACATGCACTCAATGTTGTGGAGATTAAATCCCGCTGTACAGAAGGTGGAGTCGGTATCGTAGAAGAGACTTATACTTTTTATAGCCAACTGGTATATAACAATGCTATCGCTAGCTATCAGGACTTCTACGCTCCTCTTTTTGTACGTACCAAGCGCGAATACAAAGAAGCAATAATTGGCACTACCAACGGAGAATATCTCTATGACACACAGAGCGGTAACCTCGTGTTCTGTTTCAGAAAA
>JAZUIL010000221.1:0-2879 GCA_045642245.1 Bacteroidales bacterium | reverse complement strand
TTCTTTAATAATATGTATAGTATCACTGGCACTCCGAAGAGGGGTGTCAGTGCGTTTATAGGAAGTACTGTACCGCCATCGGGTGTAGTGCTGATTAGCAGACAAAGGCTACAGCAGAGTGCTCCGCAAAGGAGAGAAGCGGGGAGGAGTAGTCGATGATCATCGGTGCGAAAGAGCATACGCGCTACGTGTGGCATGGCAAGGCCGATGAAGGCGATAGGACCGCACCAGGCGGTGGTGATGGCAGATAGGACGCCTGTGATAAGGAGTAAAAGAATGCGGGTGCGAGAGATATTGATGCCGAGGTTTCTTGCGGCAGTTTCTCCTAACATCCATCCATTCAGCGGTTTGATTAGTAAAGCGCTGGTAACTATACCGGCAAGGGTGAGGGGTATGTAAAGCCAAAGACCAGTTAAGCCAACTCCATTGAAATTACCCATTCCCCATAGCATCAGGCTTTGTACCCCATTCGCTGTAGCATAATATCCCATTAAGGTGATGGCAGCTGAGGTGAGATAGCTAAGAAGAATACCTATGATGAGTAATGTCACATGATGTCGAACGAACCGACCTAAAAACAGTAATAATGCAAGGACAGCAAAAGCTCCTATTAGCGCGGCAAGAACCAGGCTTGTTCCGAATCCTAAAGAAACGGCTCCATAGCTGATGGCAGAACCTCCTGCTAGTGTGACAATGGCTACCATAAGGTTGGCACCACTGGTGATTCCTAAGATAGAAGGTCCTGCCAACGGATTGCGGAAATAACTCTGCAATAACAAGCCACAGACGCCTAATGAAGCACCTGTCAATGCCGCCGTGATAGCGGCGGGCAGGCGACTCTCGAAGACAATAAAATGCCAGCGAGCATCAAGAAGTTCGCCAAAAGGTATTGACACCGAGCCGAATAGAATATTGGTGACAATGGCAAAGATATTGAGCAGGATTAAGATCCACATGGAGATATCCGGTCTTTGTTATTTTAATTGTTTGAAGAAACGTTCGTCATTGTTGATCAGGCTTTCTAACAGAATGTCTGGTCGGAAAGGGGTGATATCGAAGAAATCAGAGTAGGAGGTATTGCATCCCCAGATTTCTCCATTCTTCGCAGCTTTGAACTGACTATAATAAGGGTTCTGCTGCAAGAATTCTTCAAGCGTCCAGTCTCCTTCATAGTTCATATACTTGAAGATCCATCGATCACAATCCATGGCTTTGGCTAGGACTGCTTCAGGACTTAAAGAGAGGCTACCAGCGTGAGTATCATTGGCCCAGAAATAATCATATCCAGCATCCTTATAGAGTAGCGCAGATGTGCTACATCCGCCTGGAATATACCATGTTGGACCATAAGGAAGTTCCGCCAACAATGTCTGTCTAGGTTGCAATGAGTCAATCTTTGACACATTTGCAAGTGAATCATAGCGTGTCTGGATCTGCAGGAAGAGAGAATCTGCCTCATGACCTTTGCCGACAAGACGTCCGTAGAAGCGTAGCCACTCAGCGCGACCTAAAGGAGAAGTTTCCATATAGTCGGCGCAATAGATAAGGGTTAACGGAAGATGTGAGAGTGTGCTGGTGGCTGTATTCTCATATGGAGAGATCCAGACGGCATCTGTCTGTGAGGCAAGTAAAACTTCTTTGTTCAGATCCATACTGTTACCTCCATCTGCTACTTCGCTGTTACGAAGCCACTGACGGATCGATGGTGCCATGACATATGCAGTGTCACACATCACTGAAACATGGTCAAGAGCCGAGAGTTCACCTAGTAACCAAGCATGACAGGACGATGTCAATGTCATGTGCTGCAAAGGGGTGCGAAGCAATGTGTATTCTCCATGCTCTTCCTTGATTCGCAGCGCAGTTTGTTCATTCCATTGTGTATCGTCGGTCGGAACAAGGAGATACTGAACCTCCACTTTTGTCGATTGCCAGGGATTGAAAATCTGCACCAACGTATAAGCTTCGTCCGTCATTGAGAGATTGAGCAGAGAGGCATACTGGCAGGTGTCAGATTGGGGATCGAACTTCTCTCTCCTCATGTCTTTACATGAAGCGAAGAGAAGTAAAACGATGAAGAATAGTATATTACGCATTATTTGCCTTTGTTCTCCTCAAAAGTGACATACAGATTGTCAAGACAGAAATAGGTAGGAGTATTGATACCATAATCGCCTTTATCTGATGAATCCATGCTGAAACGGATCTCATCAACGAAACCTAAAGAACGTAAGTCGGCATGTGCCCATGCAGATAAGACATTACCTTGCTCAGCGAGTGGAAGTTTGATCTTATTGGTTTCTTTACCATCTTTATAACCGGTGACGTAAAGGTAAAGATAGTCAGAAAGACCGAACTTCTTAGCATATGCATCGCCATTCATTATTGAGTTATAGGTGTAAGCAGCATTGGTAACATCAACCTGAATTGGGTAAAATGGACGACGTGTCTGGTCAGTCTTTGATACTGTGGTGTAGATGGTTGGTTCACCATTGCTGTACGCGCTGTAGTATCCCACCAGGAATACTTTTGAATTTGGAGAAATAGAGCAGCTATTATACTGGTCGGTCAGATAATTATCTGATTTGAAAGAGGTGCTGGTGCTGCAAGAAAGAGCGAAACCATCCCATGATCCCCATTCTGCATTGTAGTTGTTGGAATAAACAAAGACACCGTCCTGTAACATTCCGCTACCGTCTTCTCCATTCCAGTAGGTTTTACCCTTGAATACATTCTGTGAGTCCTCAAAATGAGAAACATAATAAGTGACAGGGTTTTCTTCGTAATTGTCGTCCAGACAGCTGCTGAATAATGAAACAGCTGCAAACAAAAGTGCAAAATACTTTTTCATACTTTTTTGTTGTTAAGTTATTATTTTA
>JAZUIL010000220.1:0-5280 GCA_045642245.1 Bacteroidales bacterium | reverse complement strand
ATCAGGCGCTTGCATCGGGCAAAGAGGGTATGCTGTTTACTATCGTCAGCGTGTTCGGTACGCTTGCCATCGGTTGGCTGATAGGCAGGAAACTGCTGAAGGTTGACCGCGAGACGAGCTATCTTATTTCGTCGGGTACTGCTATCTGCGGTGGTTCGGCCATTGCTGCTGTAGGTCCTGCGATCAAGGCAAAGGCTGAGTCAATGTCGGTGGCACTTGGAGTGGTCTTCGTGCTGAATGCCGTGGCTCTCTTCATCTTCCCATACATCGGTGATGCTATCGGCATGACAATGAAGGAGTTTGGCATGTGGGCAGCCATTGCCATTCACGATACAAGTTCGGTGGTAGGAGCTGGTTCGTCATACGATGCAATGCATCCGGAACTCATGGCGAGCGAAGGCGTGTCGGCACTGGAAGTAGCCACTACCATCAAACTTACTCGTGCGCTGTGGATCGTGGCTTTGGTGCTTGTCACACCATTTATTATGCGAAGCAATGACGGAAGCGAAAAGTCGGGAAAGCCTTGGTATCAGACGATTCCTCGCTTCATCATCTGGTTCGTCGTTGCCATACTCGTGAATACCTATCTGCTGTCAAATGCCTCATTTATTGGCGATAGCGCAGCAAATATCGGTTCTGCTATAAGTGGTGCCGTCAATCAGCTGGCTAAGCATCTCATCACTTTGTCGCTCTTCTTTATCGGAGCAGGATTGACACGCAAGACGCTCAAAGCTGTTGGCATACGACCACTCATCCAGGGAATACTCCTTTGGATCACCATCAGCTGCGTGTCGCTGGCTTATATTCTTTGGATCTAACGGAGAGTTATTAGTAGCCATTATCCCAAGACATGGCATGGTCTTATCTGATCATAGCTGCTGTTTTTGAGGTTGGCTACCCATGAGGACGATGTGGCCGATGCGGAAGAAGCGGTCAGCAGATGGCTGAAGAATAATGGATTTGAGAAACAATAGAATCAATATAATTAAAATATAACACAACGAATATGAAAGAGATCTACGACTTCCTCAAGGCTTGTCCTTGCTACTTTATTGCTACCATGGATGGCGATCAGCCACGTGTACGCCCATTCGGCACTATCCTGCTGTTCGAGGATAAGCTTTACATCCAGTCAGGTCATAAGAAGGACTTTGCCAAGCAGTTGGCTGCCAACCCTAAGATGGAGCTGAGTGCATTCGACGGCAAGGGCAACTGGATCCGTGTGTCGGCTACAATGGTGGAGGATAATCGCATTGAGGCTAAGAAGGCTATGCTCGATGACTACCCTTCGCTCCGTGCCATGTACGACGAGAATGATGAGAATACGGCTGTATGGTACATGGCCAATGCCAAGGCTTCGATCTGCTCGTTCACTTCTGCCCCAAAGGAGATTTGTTTCTAACCGAAGCCGGCAATAGTGGCATTGGGCGTACCTCTCTACCAGCATCTGGGGCAGATCAGACGGCAGTTCTTGCCGATCTTTATCTCTCAGATCGTGGGGTGTCTGGTCGGGATTGTCAGCGTGGTCATTATTGCCAATATGATGGGTGCATCAAGGGAGGTCATCGTATCGCTTGCCCCTAAATCGGTCACCACACCGATAGCCATGGAGGTGTGTACAGCCCTCGGTGGGGCTTATCCTCAATGGAGTGCTCACAGCTATGCTTGCTCCACTAGTTTTGAAACTCATGGGAATAAAAATATAGTATTATCATGAAACTGAAAAAAGCGATACTCATCGTCTTGATAATCGACATACTTGCCTGTTGTTGGATAATTCTGCCATCGGGTGGGCATCCAGATGACCTGACCTCGATGTTCCAAATGCTTCTGGTCACGGCTGCCGTGTTTATTGCAGCTGTCATACTAGCCTTCAAACAAAAGAAAAATCTAGCTATCTGCATGTTTGCAAACATCATCCTTGCACCATTGGCTATCTATTGGGCTATGCACTTTTCCTTTCGCGCACAGGAATATGCCGAGTATGGCGCCATCAGCCAATATGTATGCTATGATGTAAAAGATGTCAAACCCCGACAGAAAAACATTTTCCATAACTATCAACTAGAACTACAAAGTCGCAATCATACGTGCGAACTCTGCACTTTTGACCAACGGTATCCGTTTGGGGGATTCTCAGCCAGCACTGGTGCCTCTCATGGTGTCTATTCGCAAAAACCAGACGGAAGTTACATTATACTCATCGAACAGGATACGCTGATTTTGCGCAACGACACCCTTTATGGCTTGAGCAATTTAGGTGGAGTCTGTATTGAGAAGGTGCGATGATAATTTATAAACAACAAACATGACATTAGAAGAAGCAATCAAAGCGCGACATAGTGTACGAAACTACAAGCATCAGCCACTCTCGGAAGAGGTTATCGACCAACTCCAGCAGAAGATTGAAGAGTGTAACCGCTTAGGCAATCTGCACATACAGCTGGTGACCAACGAGAAAAAGGCTTTCTCAGGCATCATGTCATATGGTGTGTTCTCTGGAGTGGAGAACTATCTGATCATGGCTGGCCGCAAAGCAGAAGATCTGGATGAACGTATCGGATACTATGGAGAACAGATCGTGTTACTGGCTCAGACACTTGGCCTCAACACCTGCTGGGTAGGACTTACCTATCGCAAGGTGTCTTCTGTTTTTCAGATTGAGAAAGACGAGAAAGTGGTTTGTGTCATTGCCCTCGGCTATGGCGAGGACAAGTATCGTCAGCACAAGATCAAAAGCCGCGAAGAGGTGAGCAATGCCGATGACCTGACTCCCGTGTGGTTCAATAAAGGTGTTGATGCTGCCCTCCTCGCTCCTACTGCCGTCAATCAACAGAAGTTTTTCTTCGAAGTTGTATTGGGTAAGAAAGATGGCAAGATGAAGGTGAAGGCTTCGACCACATTCTCTATGTTCGGCTATACAAAGATGGACTTGGGCATTGCCAAATATCACTTTGAGATTGGAGCCGGACGGGAAAACTTTGAATGGTTATAAAGTCATAAAACTCAATAAAATGAAAAAGCTCTTTACATTATTCATGCTGATGACTCTGACTGTCATCGCATCAGCACAGGTCAAGAAAGTCTCTATTCTTGGCGACTCGTATTCAACATTCCAGGGAGAGAATCCAGAAGGTTATGCTCCTTTCTACCCTAATGACCGTAATGATGTGACCGAAGTGGCTCAGACATGGTGGAGCCTCTATATCAAGGCTATGGGTTATGAACTAGACAAGAACAACTCTTGGGGAGGAACGACTATCTGCAACACGGGCTACGGTCAGAGAGATGTGACTGCAACCTCTTTCAATGCACGTGCCGGACTTTTGGGCAACCCTGACATCATCTTCCTCTTCGGTGGTACCAATGATGCTTGGGCAAACGCTCCGATTGGCGAATACCAGTATGCTGACTGGACAGACGAAGACTGCAAGGCCTTCCGTCCTGCTTTGGCGTGTCTGCTCAATAAGCTCCAGACACTCTATCCTGAGGCTAAGATCTACTCAATACTCAATTCTGAGCTCAAGGAGGAGATCAATGAGTCAAGCCGCGAGATCTGCAAGCACTACAATGTGCAGCTCATCGAGCTCGTTGACATCGAGAAGCAGAACGGTCACCCTTCTATCAAGGGTATGCAGGCCATCTGTGATCAGCTGACGGAGGCTATCAAGTAATGATGGCCTGGACATTGATACAATAAAACATGGCATACACACATAAAGAAGAAATAGCAAACTCATCGACACATGCGGCAGGTATCTTGCTGGGTGTTGTCATGGGTATTATTTTCATTGTCTTGTGTGTCGAAGGTGGTGATGCATGGGCAGGATGGGCTATAGGGCTTTATCTCTTCGGGATGCTCTGTTCGTATGTGGCTTCGACCATCTATCATGCTTTGCCTGAGGGTAAGATCAAGGCTCACCTGCGTAAGTGGGATCATGCCGCCATCTACTGGCATATTGCCGGCAGTTATTCTCCTGTCACATTGATGGCCATGCGCAATGAAGGAGCTTGGGGTATAGTGCTTTTCTGCTTTATCTGGACGGCAGCCATTGCAGGAACTGTTTCGAGTTTCATCAAACTAAAGAAACACAATCACATCGAGACAATATGCTATGTGCTAATGGGATTGACCGTAGTGGTTGCCTTCGGACCTCTCTGGCGATCGGCTGGAGTCATTGCCTCTTCGTGGATTATTGCTGAAGGAGTGATGTATATTACGGGTGCAGTGTTCTATTCTTTGTATAAGAAACCTTATATGCACACGGTCTTCCATGCATTCGTTCTGCTGGGTTCTGTCTGCCATATTGTGGCTGTATGGCACATTCTGGTGCAATACCTGTAATTGAAAAAAAAGATGGATGGCAAATTGGTTTATTCTGAAATATAATGAATACTAAGATACTGATTACTGGCAGTAGCGGATTCCTGGGCAGCAGGTTGGCTTACTACTTCAGGGATAAGTATGAGCTTTTTCTACCGACACATGGAGAGCTGAATGTCAGTCATGAGGATGCTGTCAAAGCTTACATGGAGGAGCATCGGCCAGATGTTGTGATACACTGTGCGGCATTGAGCAATACGGGTTATTGTGAGCAGCATAGAGAAGAATCGCATAAGGTGAACGTGCAAGGAACGGTAAGAATTGCCAAGGCTTGCAAGATTACGGGTGCAAAGCTCGTCTTCATGTCCAGCGATCAGGTATATAATGGTACTCCTCTGCTCGGACCTCTCAAGGAAGAGGATGTGCTACAGCCGGTCAACGTCTATGGACAACATAAACTGGAGTGCGAGCAGAGGACTCAATGGAATCTGCCGGATGCTGTAGGTCTGAGATTAACTTGGATGTATGATCTGCCGAATAGCACAATGAAGCTGAACAGTAACATTTTGATCAACCTACAGAAAGCGTATGCAGAGGGCAATCCTCTCAAAGCCGCAACTCATGAATACCGAGGAGTAACGAATGTCTGGGATGTGGTCAAGAATATTGAGAAAGCCATATCTTTACCAGGAGGTATCTATAACTTCGGTAGCGGCAACACGTTGAACAGCTACGAACTTCATCTGAAAACAGCCGAACTGATGGGATTGAAAAATCCTACAGATTGGATTCTGGCTGATGAAGAAAGATTCTTTGAAGAGCCCAGAAACCTGACAATGGATTGCTTCCTTATTGAGGAGCATGGCATCCACTTCATGGATAGTGTAGAGGGAATCGAAGAAGCTATAAAACTTCCATTCCGTACAAAATAAATTATTGAAATCATGCTTCAGCAA
>JAZUIL010000219.1:0-2783 GCA_045642245.1 Bacteroidales bacterium | reverse complement strand
TTGTGCGAAGTACTACTGCATTCTGTCAAGCACATCCTTTCCCGCCCCTGTTCCTCTGTACTTGCTCTTCGCCGCATTAAACGCATATCGTATTGACACATTGAGCCGCTGGCTGGCATATCGGTTCTTTTGTCTCATCTGGCTGTCTCCACAGTCAAGTAGAAGATCTTCTCCCGTATGGTAGAGGATGTCATTAAGCGAAAGGCGCAATGTCAGGGCGTTATCGTGTAACATCCGCTTTTGTATCACAGCGTTAAGGCCGATGGTCCATGTCATGAGACGGTAGTTGTTCACGTGTCCAGGAGTATTGGCATTGAGATTACACTCCATTTGCCACTCATGCGGCAGACGCAGGGTATTGCTCGCAGAAGTGAAAAAGATAGGGTCGTTGAATGACTGGCGGCGCAGGCCTTCTTTGCGAGGATCTTCGAGCATCATCGTCAGGAATTGTTGCTGATAACCGAGTGTATAGTTCATCGTGTAGTATCCGAATGTCGGTGAGGCATTGACAAAGGTGACCAGCGTGCGGACAGGTACAGGCAGATTGATGCGACGATAGACGATCACGCCTTGCTCTACCGGCACATTTTCGTCAAAATAAGGATAAGTCCATTGTGAGATCTGATGATTGTTTTGCACGAAATTCACAGCTCCACTGATCCATCTCCAGCGTGCATTGACGCCCATTTCATGTCTGATCTGGTTGCGCAACTGTGAGTTGCCTTGCATCAGGATTGAAGGACTTGCGTAAGTGGTGGCATCGTTAAGATGGAAAAAGACAGGACGGATGGTCTTGATCGCATAGCTCATCGAGAGGTCAAAGCCATGCAGCGACAGAGAATAGGCAATCGAGGGATACAACCCGTGTCGCGTGTCCAGCACATCGGCTTTCGGATCGAGCAGATTCTTGTAGTCGAAAACCACACGTTCATAACGAGCTCCAGCTTTCAGCGTACCATATTGCCCCAGATTGGCAGCATACTCTATGAAAGCTGAATAGGTGTCTTCGTGCGTATTCGACTGCGAGTTGGCAATATAGTCCTTATTTATATTATATTCAATGTCTCGGTTGATCCAAGTCAACTCAGTACCTGCCGACAGCTGACCTTTCCAGAGCGGATAGCTCAGTACAAGCTTGGTGGCCATCAGGTTGTTTGTGGCATGGTTCGATGAGCGGACGCTTCCCTCTTCGCCTTCCATCTCTTCTGTTGAACCTTTGCGATGCCAGTCGAAATTCCAATCCACGGAAAGTTTTCCCCATTGCCCATTATAGTAAGTATTGAGATTATATCCCAAAGGTTGGGACGTGTGAGTATTTGTCTCGGAGTGGATGGTTTTGTAGAAGATCCCATTGTTTGCGATGTCTTCATCAAGCAGAATAGATTCCT
Organism: Bacteroidales bacterium; assembly: GCA_045642245.1. Taxonomy (GTDB): domain Bacteria; phylum Bacteroidota; class Bacteroidia; order Bacteroidales; family UBA3663; genus Liminaster. The sequence continues at coordinate 1,395 of JAZUIL010000219.1, read as the reverse complement.
TTCCATACAGCATCTTGTCGAGCTGTAATCTGAAACCCATGCTCTGCCGCTCGCTGACCATCCAGTTGGCACCCAGCGCGTAATTCATACCATTGCCCGACCATCGGCTCTCACCACCGCCCAACTGCCGGTTGTCGTTGTCAGGCGTGTAGATATGCTGGTCGGCCGTGCTGATCTGCTGATTGTGCGATGTCCAGCTGTTGATCATGCCGAAGAGATCAAGGCCTTTATGTCGGTAGTTCAGATTGAGGGTCGCCGACGGATCGGCATTTCTGGCTTGACGAATATCTTGATTGTGTGCTGCTGAGAGGTCGAAGCTGAAGCCCTCTCCTTGTGGCCGACGTGTGCGGATGCGAACTACGGCACTTACCGTTGCATCATACTGCGCCCCTGGGTTGTTGATGACCTCCACATCAAGGACGTCCTCACTCCGCAATCGTTTCAGTTCTTCCGTATCGCTCAGTTTCCGGCCATTGAGGTAATAGATAGGAGCACCTTTGCCGATCACTTCCAGCGCTTCACCTCGCTGCATCATTCCAGGAACTTTGCCCAACATCTCGTAAGTTGATCCTGACTGACCGAGCACCGATCCAGACACCTTTGTAACCAAAGCACCTGCCTTGATTCTGGTGCGGGGTAGGGTGGTGGATATTGTAATGTCGTGCAATAAGAAGGTAGTGTCGGTCATAAGCGTCTGTGTAGAGTCAGTAACGATGTGACGCTGGCCGTCTGTGTTTTGTGCCGACAACGCTGCTGGCAGCAGCATACTAAAGAAGATTAATGCCAATAGGATTAGCGATAACTTTTTTTTCATTTGGTTAAAGTTTGATTAATATTGATGTTTGTTGTGACCCTGCAAAGATAGATAGAAAAAAAGAGCTTTCCAATCCCTGGGGATAATTGCCCGCAGATAGGGACAATCGGTACAAATAATAGGGATGAACAGGCATATATAGGGACGAAAAGCATACTATTTATCCCTAAAGCCATCAAATTATCCCTAACATTTGGTGTTTATTCTCAAAATTCGTATATTTGCAGTCAAAACTTTCTAATCTTCGGACGAACCATTCTTTAACTATAAAATCCAATCATGTCTTATCGTACCCTCCAAAGGATTCTCTTCGATTCCCTATGGCCCTGTGTTGTGCTCGTTCTGGCTTTTTGTTTCTTGAAGCCATACGGCATGAGTCGTGTGCCAGACGTCATAAAGTTCATACAAATCTCCTCTTGCGAGACCTCTGCCAGTTTCTTGGGTCGCTGCTTTGCTCTGCTCATCGGGTATTATTGTCTTAAGTTCAGATATGATCCCTGCATCCCCTTTCGCCGAGTACTGATCAACTTTATCTTCTTGTATCTACTTTATATTCCGCTGACGGGTTTTCTGCTCTGCGT
>JAZUIL010000218.1:0-16571 GCA_045642245.1 Bacteroidales bacterium | reverse complement strand
ACGATAGCCTGCATCTGCTCCATGGTGTTGAAGTTGAAAGCAGGGATAGCGTAGCCGCCAGCAACAGCCTTCTTAAACATCTCACGGGTGTTTACAAGGCCGAGTTCTTTGTAGCTTACCATAATTTTTTGATTAACTTTTAGAGTTGTTATTATGAGAATATGTCGTATCTAAAAACATTGTGTTTTTTACAACGGTGCAAATATAATGTTTTTTGTGTAAAAACAAACAATAATCCTAGAAAATAATAATTCTTTTTCTCAAAATGCCACTTTTTGTAAATTGCGCCTGATAAGTAGAAAGGTTTTATTATTATAAAATGTGACGTCATGATTTCCTTTGATCACTTTTTAGATGTAAAATAGGATCAAACGAATTCGTGACGGCACATTTTACATCGTGGCATCCTTTTCACGGTACCGTAAAGAGGATGCCACGGTCATGAACGGTACCTTTTGAAATCCTAAAGTACCTTTCACGACCAATAATGTGCTGTCATGACTTCAGAAATGGCAAAAATTGCAAAAAAAACGTCAAAATGTAAAAAAGTGCAGCAAAAGTTTGGAGATAATTACAAAAGTGCTTATCTTTGCAGCGCATTTCGGAAGGAAAAACTGGTTTCCGAAGCAAGCATCTGTGATATGAATAATTTGTTTGGCCGATTTTATTATTACTTTTATTACTTTGCAGATTGTAAGGTCGGGTAAGCGTGTGCAGATGTTTGAATGCAAAGATGAAAAGAACAGACAAAGATGCAATGTGAATCCCGGCCGTAAGGTTGGGAATTTTTTTTATACACAGAGCGTCAAACAGAATACTATTTAATTATATAATGAGTCAGAAATTAAGAGTAGCCATTCAGGGCGAGAAAGGATGCTATCATGAGTTAGCAGCGCGTGAGTTCTTTAAGGGTCGCGATCTTGAGATCGTGCCATGTAAGACCTTTCAAACCGAGTTCGACGCCTTTGCTGCCGATTCGCAGCTCGTAGGTATGATGGCTATTGAGAATACCATTGCCGGTAACATCCTCACCAACCATGAACTGCTCCGTAAGAGTCAGATGCAGGTGGTAGGAGAGCAGCGACTGCACATCAGCCATGTGCTTTGCGCTTTGCCTGGCCAGACATTGGAGGATATTGTGGAGGTCAACAGTCACCCGATCGCTTTGCTGCAGTGTCAGGTCTATCTGGAGAGTGCATTGCCAAATGCTAAGATCGTTGAGATGGACGATACCGCCGGTTCGGCAGAGTATATCATGAAGCATCAGCTCAAAGGTCATGCGGCCATCTGTTCTGAGTATGCGGCTAACATGCATGGCATGGCCATCCTCGCTCGTGGCATTGAGACCAACAAGCGTAACTTCACCCGCTTCCTCGTATTGCAGGACAAGTACGTCGATCAGATTACTCCTGACCGCGCTGCGATCAATAAGGCCAGCATCGAGTTCTGTGTCCGTCACCAGCAAGGTAGCCTTACCAAGGTCCTCACGATCTTGTCGTTCTATGACATGAATCTGACGAAGATCCAGTCAATGCCAATCATCGGCCGTGAATGGGAATACCGCTTCTTCCTCGATCTGACGTTTACTGACTATATGCAGTATAAGAAGGCGCTCGATGCTATCATGCCATTTGCGACCGACTTTATGATTTTGGGAGAGTATGCAGAAAAAGCTGCTGAAAAATAAAACATTAGAAAAGAATTATGAAAGAGATAAAGCCGGCTGACCGTATCAGCCATGTAGAGGAATATTACTTCAGCCGCAAGCTCAAGGAGGTGGCTCAGATGAATGCCGATGGTGGCATTCCGGTGATCAGCTTAGGTGTAGGTGGTCCTGATTTCATGCCATCGGATGCTACGATCGATGCACTGGTCAGCGATGCTAAGCGTCCTGACGCTCACAGCTATCAGAGCTATGCAGGCCTTCCTGCACTCCGTGAGGCGTGGAGCGAGTTCTACAAGCGTTGGTACAATGTAGATGTCGATGCAAAGTGCGAGATGTTGCCATTGATCGGATCGAAGGAAGGTATCATGCACGTAAGCATGGCATTCCTCAATCCTGGTGATAAAGTATTGGTGCCAGATCCTGGTTATCCTACTTATACCTCTGTCAGCAAGCTCGTTGGCGCAGAAATCATCAAGTACGATCTCACTTATGAGAATGACTGGGAACCGGATTTCGACGCGTTGGATCAGATGCCAGACATCGACGAGGTGAAGCTCATGTGGGTCAACTATCCTCACATGCCAACCGGTCACTGCGCTTCGGTGGAGCTGTTGAAGAAGATCGTCGATTTCGGCAAGCGTCACAATATCGTCATCATCAACGATAATCCATATTCGTTTATCCTCAATGACGAGCCACTCTCGATCATGCAGATCGAAGGAGCTAAGGACATCTGTCTGGAGTTCAATTCCATGTCTAAGACACACTCTATGGCAGGTTGGCGTCAGGGTATCGTTATCGGAAAGAAGGAATTCATTGATTGGGTAATGCGAGTGAAGTCGAATGTCGATAGTGGTATGTTCCGCCCGATGATGAAGGCGGCTATCACAGCGCTCAACAATCCTGAGAGCTTCTTCAAGGAGCAGAATAACGCCTATCGTGAACGTCGTATCGCTGCAGAGAAGATCATGGAGCATCTTGGTTGTGAGTTCGATCCTAAGCAGCGAGGCCTCTTCCTCTGGGGACGTATTCCTGATCGTTATGTTAACTGTGAGGAACTTACCGAACCAATCCTTCACAAGGCTCGTGTCTTCATGACTCCAGGTTTCATCTTCGGAAAGAATGGTGAACGTTTTGTGAGAATCAGCCTTTGCGCTCCTGTAGAAAAGATGGAGGAGGCGCTGATGAGGATTCGTAAGGCAGGATTGTAAAGACCCTCCCCCTGACCCCTCCACAAGGGAGGGGAGTGGTTACAAATAAAGTGTTATAGAGTTAAAATTAGGGATACTAGTTCCTTTTATATAATAATAATAAACAATTAAATACCGTATCTCCTCCGCGGGTTATAACTAATTACTCCCCTCCCTTGTGGAGGGGTCGGGGGAGGGTCTCTTATGGAATTTGAACCATTATTACCGCAGCTAGACACCAAGCGACCACTCGTCATCTCTGGTCCTTGTAGTGCAGAGAGTGAAGAACAGGTACTCACCATCGGTCGAGCACTTGCTGCACAGGGAGTAAAGATTTTCCGTGCAGGTATCTGGAAACCACGTACTAAGCCAGGAGGCTTTGAGGGTGTAGGTGTCATCGGTTTGCCATGGCTTCAGAAGTTGAAGCAGGAGACTGGTATGCTCGTAGGCGTGGAGGTAGCTACCAAGGCGCATGTCGATGCAGCGTTGGCTTTCGGTGTAGATCTGTTGTGGATCGGTGCACGTACTACCGCCAATCCTTTCGCTATGCAGGAGCTCGCTGATGCACTGCAAGGTAAGGACGTACCTGTGTTGATCAAGAATCCAGTCAATCCGGATGTAGAACTCTGGATTGGTGGTATCGAGCGTATCTATCGCGCTGGCATCCATCGCATCGGTGTGATCCATCGTGGTTTCTCTTCTGCTGATAAGACCATCTACCGCAACGTTCCACAGTGGCACATCGCCATCGAGCTTCGTCGCCGTTATCCTAATCTCCCTATCATCTGTGATCCTTCACATATCGCTGGTCGTCGCGACCTCATCAAGCCACTCTCACAGCAGGCTATGGACCTTGGCTTCGATGGTTTGATCATCGAGAGTCACTGCAATCCTGATGCAGCATGGAGCGATGCTAAGCAGCAGATCACTCCTGACACCTTGAAGGAGATGCTCGATTCGCTTATCATTCGTGATGATACCATTCATACTGAGAACCTCTCTGACCTGCGTCAGCAGATCGATGAGATTGACGATAAGATCATCGAGATCCTCTCTAAGCGTATGCGCATCAGTAAGGAGATCGCAGAGTATAAGAAGGAGCATAACATGCCAGTTCTTCAGGCCGGTCGTTATGATGAGATCCTGACTAAGCGCTCTCAGCAAGGTGCACAGCTCGGAATGAGCGAGGAGTTTATGAAGGAGGTGTTCGAGGCGATTCATGGTGAGTCGGTAAGACATCAGATGCAGTTGATGAATAAGTGGTCGTAAATAAAAAAAAGACCCTCCCCCAAACTCCCTCACCTAAAGGTTCGTCTTCTCGGCGAAGATTATCAATCTTCTCTATGCCTGCGAGGACCTCCACAAGGGAGGGGAATGATTACCTTTATGGGGTAGGTTATTCTTCCTTTTTGTAAGCTAAATAATTACTAATATTATACCGTACTCCCTCGGAGAAATACTAATTACTCCCCTCCCTTGTGGAGGGGTCGGGGGAGGGTCCGTTCTTATGAAAATCGTTATTTTAGGCGCAGGCAAAATGGGTATGTTCATGGCTGATACATTGTGTATGGACCATGATGTGGCTGTTTATGCTCGCCATCCAGAGAAATTACGTTACTGTTTGAATACCCGTCGTTTCACTACGATGGAGGAGATCAAGGATTTCGATCCAGATCTGTTGATCAATGCAGTGACTATCAAGAATACTTTGCCAGCTTTTGAGCAGGTATTGCCATACCTCAATCCTAAGTGTATGTTGTCAGACATCGCTTCGGTGAAGACTGGTTTGCCAGAGTTCTATGCAGCTTCAGGACATCCTTTCGTGTCTACACACCCGATGTTTGGTCCTACGTTTGCCAACCTCAGCGATCTGAGTCAGAACTACACAGTCATCATCAAGGAGTCAGATCCTTTCGGTAAGGCTTTCTTCCGCGAAGTATATGCATCGCTCAAGCTCAATATCTATGACTATACGTTCGAGGAGCATGACGAGACGATCGCTTACTCTTTGAGTATCCCATTCGTTTCTACACTGGCTTTCACAGGAGTGATGAAGCCACAGGATGCTCCTGGTACCACTTTCAAGAAGCATATGTCCATTGCTCGTGGTCTCTTGAATGAGGACGATTATCTCTTGACTGAGATCCTCTTCAACCCGAATTCACCTAAGCAGATTGATCTAATCTGTGAGCGTCTGGCAGAGCTTTCGGACATCATTAAGCAGCATGATTCAGAGCGATTGCTCAATTACATTAACCAGTGTCGCGCAAATATTAAGGATCAGAAATAGTATTATCCGCCGTCAAAGAAATCAGAATAAATCAATGAATGCCATTGGTTATCTTTGATTTCATTGATGGAGAAAAAGAAGGAATAGTGCGAAAACTAATCATTATATATATGAGTATGATAGGAGTGTTTCTGGTAGAGACACTCCTATTCATGCTTTATCACCACAACATCTACGGCTCGTATGCCATGAGCGACTGGCTGCAGGTCTTGTGGCACAGCCTCCCGCATGACCTCACCCTGGCAGGTTATGTGGTGGCACTTCCGCTGGTCGTCAAGCTGGTGCATTACTGGGTGCCAGGCGCGTGGTATCGTCACTTCTGTGTGTGGTATTTCACTCTTATGGCCATTCCATTAGCGTTGCTCTGGATGGTCGATCTCGTCCTCTTCGGCTACTGGGGATTCCGTCTCGACGCCACACCGCTGATCTATCTGCTCGACTCTCCAGGCGAGACGCTGGCACAGGCCTCGTGGTGGCAATATGTCGTGGCTGTCGCAGTCCTTTCCTTGCTCGTATGGCTGGCCAATAAAGGCCTTCGTAAGCTCTATCCACGCGCTCCGAAGAGCTACAGTCATCTGTGGCGCGAAGCAGCAGCCAAGAAGCCTCTGCCAATGTCACAGCGCATCTGGAAGACTATAGGTGGCGTCTTCATGGCTGGCCTCTGTTTCCTCGCCATCCGTGGCGGTGTTACTGAATCCACCATGAACATCGGCCGCGCCTATTATAGCACTGAGATGATGCTAAATCAGGCGGCTGTCAATCCAGCTTTCTCGTTCTTCTATTCTGTCACTCGCAGAAAGAACTACGGCCAGATGTATAGGTTTATGAGCGATGAAGAGTGTCTTGCCGCTATGGAGGAGCTGCAAGAGTTAGGAGTTAGGAGTGAGGAGTTAGGAGTTGATTCCTCATTTGTGGCAGCAGATAACTCCTCACTCCTCACTCCTCACTCCTCACTAAATCGTCCGAATATACTACTTCTCATCCTCGAAGGCTTTACCGGTAAAGCTCTCTCGGCTCTCTATCCAGATGAGGCCGATCCTCGCGTCATGCCAAACCTCACACGCCTGTATCAGGAAGGTGTAGGCTTCACGCGTTTCTACGCCAACTCTTGGCGCACCGAACGTGGTGTAGCATCGATTCTGGCCGCTTATCCTGCACAGCCTAATACGACGGTGATGAAGGAGCAGAGCAAGTGCAATCACTTGCAGTACATCACGCAGAGTGTCCGCAACGAAGGCTACGATCTGGAGTTCATCTACGGTGGTGATGTCAATTTCACCAACATGCAAGGTTTCCTTCGTGCAGGTGGCATTGACCGCATCTATGGCCAGACAGATTTTCCGTCAGACAAGCAGATTCAGAAATGGGGCGTACCAGACGAGTATATGTACGACTTCCTCTACGATGAGATCAAGCTGCAGTCATCGTCACCTTGGATGAAAGTAGCTTTGACTTTAAGTAGTCATGAGCCATTCGACGTACCGAATTTCAATCGCATCCCAGAACATGCCTTTGCTAATTCCATCGCCTACGCAGATTCATGTCTCGGCGTGTTTATAGACCGTCTGAAGGCCGATAGCACCGTATGGAACAACCTTCTCATCGTGGCATTGCCAGATCACTGTAGCGCCTATCCAGAGATGGAGATGCAGGATCCGCAGCGTTATCACATCCCGATGTTATGGTTAGGCGGCGCCATCGCACAACCTGCTACGATCGACGTCATTGGCCAGCAGACCGACCTTGCTGCCACTTTACTCTCGCAGCTTGGCATCGATCATAGCGACTTCAATTTCAGCCATGACCTCTTGGCCAACGATCATCGTCCATACGCCTTCTACGACTTCCCTGACGGCTTCGGCCTGATCACTGACTCCTGTGTATATGTGCAGGATAATCAGCAGGATAAGGTGCCACTCAAGTGGAGTCACGATCCGGAAGGTAAGGCGCAGCGATGGGGTAGAGCTTATCTGCAACATCTGTTCGACGATTTGGACAAACGATGAACGACGATGTCGTAATTGCAAAAAATAGCTTGTTTTTTTGCATGTCATCCTGAGAGAATCGAAGAATCTCGTAATTAGATAATATAACTACGAGTGAGATGTTTGCTTCCTTCGGTGCGCGTCTTAAGGATGCGCTTCGCTCAACATGACAAGTGAAAAAACACCAAGTTGTTTTTTCACTAAATAATATATCTGGCCGAAAGTTTTCAGCCAGATATTTTGTTTTATTATAAATAATGAGTATCTTTGCGCCGCAATCTCACATTGCTGCGGTCAAGTCAAACAGGGTAATTCTGAATTATTAATAATGAATTAAACATATGTTTGACAATCTTTCCGAGCGTCTTGAGCGCTCGTTCAAAATCCTCAAGGGTGAAGGCAAGATCACCGAAATCAACGTTGCAGAGACCTTGAAAGACGTACGTCGTGCATTGCTCGATGCCGACGTGAACTATAAGGTTGCCAAGACCTTCACCGACACCGTAAAGCAGAAGGCGCTTGGTATGGATGTACTCACCGCCGTCAAGCCTGGCCAGTTGATGGTCAAGGTCGTACATGATGAGTTGGCTACTCTCATGGGTGGTGAAGCCGTAGAACTGAACCTTAAAGCCAATCCTACCATTATCTTGATGGCCGGTCTCAACGGTGCAGGTAAGACCACACACACCGGTAAGCTGGCATTGATGCTCAAGGACAAGAAAGGTAAGAAGCCTCTCTTGGCCGCTTGTGACGTATATCGTCCAGCAGCTATCGATCAGCTCGAGGTAGTAGCTGGTCAGGTTGGCGTTCCAGTCTATAAGGACCTCACCTGCAAGGATCCAGTCAAGATCGCACAGGATGCCATCGCACAGGCGCGTCGTGACGGCAATGACGTAGTGATCGTCGATACCGCAGGTCGTCTGGCCATCGATGAGGCTTTGATGCAGGAGATCAAGAACATCAAGGACGCCGTACAGCCACAGGAGATCCTCTTCGTTGTTGACTCAATGACCGGTCAGGACGCCGTCAACACCGCCAAGGAGTTCAACGATCGTCTCGACTTCACTGGCGTGATCCTCACCAAGCTCGATGGTGATACCCGTGGTGGTGCAGCGCTCTCTATCCGCACCGTGGTCAACAAGCCAATCAAGTTCATCGGTACCGGTGAGAAGATGGATGCGCTCGACGTATTCTATCCAGAGCGTATGGCAGGCCGTATCCTCGGCATGGGTGACGTTGTCTCACTCGTAGAGCGTGCACAACAGCAGTATGACGAGGAGGAGGCAAAGAAGCTCCAGAAGAAGATTGCCAAGAACCAGTTCGACTTCAACGACTTCTTCGCACAGATCCAGCAGATCAAGAAGATGGGTAACATCAAGGACCTCGCATCGATGATCCCTGGCGTAGGCAAGGCCATCAAGGACCTCGACATCGACAACAACGCGTTTAAGGGCGTTGAGGCCATCATCCAGTCAATGACACCTTACGAGCGTCAGCATCCAGAGTGCATGAACCAGAGCCGCAAGAACCGTATTGCTAAGGGTTCTGGTACTTCGATCCAGGAGGTCAACCGCCTCGTCAAGCAGTTCGATGACATGCGCAAGGTCATGAAGAAGATGAATGACTTCAAGTCTAATCCACGCGCCATGATGCAGATGCAGCAGATGGCGGCTAAGATGAAGGGGAAGGGATTCCCGGGTATGTAAAAACCCAATCTGAAAGCCCCTACCCCCTGACCCCTCCCCCGAGCGGTGGAGGGGAGTAGATAGATATGGCTTTTACTTCCCTATTTTTTATTTGACTATATTCTAATGTTAATTTACCGTATCCCCCTGCGGCCCTAAAAACTAATTACTCCCTTCCACCGTTCGGGGGAAGGGTTAGGGGATGGGGGCTTCCTATGCAATTAATCGACGGCAAAGCAACCGCCACAGCGATCAAGCAAGAGATCGCTCAGGAGGTTCAATCAATGCTTGCAGCAGGCAAGCGTGCACCACACTTGGCAGCCATTCTCGTAGGCCATGATGGTGGTAGTGAGACATACGTAGCTGCTAAGGTAAAGGCTTGTGAGGAATGTGGCTTCACCTCATCACTCATCCGTTACGAGGCAGATATCACCGAGGCTGAGCTTCTCGCTAAGGTCGACGAGCTCAACAAGAATCCAGAGATCGATGGCTTCATCGTGCAGCTCCCATTGCCAAAGCATATCGACTCACAGAAGGTCATCGAGGCTATTGACTACCGCAAGGACGTCGACGGCTTCCATCCAGTCAACGTAGGCCGTCTGAGCATCGGCCTTCCATGCTTCGTAAGCGCCACACCAGCTGGCATCATGATGTTGCTGGAGCGTTATGGCATCGAGACCAAAGGCAAGCATTGTGTGGTCCTCGGACGCTCTAACATCGTAGGCAAGCCAGTGGCACAGCTCATGATGCAGAAGGCTTATCCTGGCAACTCTACCGTCACTGTCTGCCACTCAGCGTCAGAGAACCTCAAGGAGATCTGTGCATCGGCCGACATCCTCATCGCAGCCATCGGCTCACCAGAGTTCGTCACCGCCGATATGGTCAAGGAAGGCGCCACTGTCATCGACGTAGGTACCACACGCGTACCAGATGCTACCAAGAAGTCAGGCTTCAAGCTCAAAGGCGATGTGAAGTTCGACGAGGTAGCTCCTAAGTGCTCGTTCATCACTCCAGTGCCAGGTGGCGTAGGACCAATGACCATCTGTTCACTGATGAAGAATACACTCAAGGCAGGCAAAGGAATTGCCTGGTAATATTTTTTCTCCATCAAAGAAATCAAAATAAATCAAAACTAAAGATTATTTTAATCATTGTTTTTTTGATTTCTTTGATGGAGTATTCATGATAATAATTTACAATCAGACATCAGACCTGTCTGATGTTTTCCCCTTTTTTATATACGATGAAAAAGATTTTATTTTCGGCAGCTCTTGCCATGACCGCTATGGCAGCTATGGCCGATGAGAATCCGACCTGGTTACGCGATGCACAGATCAGTCCAGACGGAAGCCAGATTCTCTTCTGTTACAAAGGTGATATCTATAAGGTAGCATCGAATGGAGGCGCCGCAGTACGTCTTACGACACAGGATAGTTACGAGTGTTCACCACAGTGGAGTGCTGATGGCAAGCAGATCGCTTTTGCCAGCGACCGTCATGGCAACTTCGATGTCTATGTCATGTCAGCAAACGGTGGTACAGCCACACGCTTGACCTATAATAGCACCAGCGAGATCCCGCAGGCTTTCTCATCAGATGGCAAGTGGATCTATTTCGGTGCAGCTATCCAGGATCCAGCCACCAGTGCTATGTTCCCTACCAGTTCACTTCCAGAACTCTATAAGGTCTCAGTGAACGGAGGCCGAACACTTCAAGTCCTGGGTACCCCAGCAGAGATGATAAGCTTCCAGCTGGATGGTAACGGCTTCTATTATCAGGATCGTAAAGGCTATGAGGATGAGTGGCGTAAGCATCATACCTCAGAGATCACACGCGACATCTGGTATTATAACGCTACTACCGGCAAGCATGTCAATCTCACACAGCATGCAGGCGAAGATCGCAATCCAGTGATCGCAGCTGACGGCAAGACCCTCTATTTCCTCAGCGAGCGCGATGGCGGAACCATGAACGTCTATAAGGCCGAAGCCAGTGCCAACGGAAAGGTGAATCCTACCGCTGTCACCAGCTTCAAGAATCATCCTGTACGCTTCCTGAGCACCGATAAGAATGGTACGCTCTGCTATACCTTCAATGGTGATATCTACACACAGAAAGGCAACGCGCAGCCTCAGAAGATCAGCGTCACTCTGACACGTGATGACGAAGTGAAGATCGCCGATCTCAGTTTCTCTACCGGAGCACAGCAGCCAGTAGTCAGCAAGGACGGCAAGCAGGTAGCCTTCATCTGTCGTGGTGAGGTCTTTGTCACCAGCGTCGACTATAACACTACCCGTCAGATCACTCACACCGCAGGCGCAGAGACCGGCGTAGACTTCGCTCCAGACGGACGTTCGCTCGTCTATGCATCAGAGCGTAATGGCAACTGGCAGCTCTACATCGCTAAGATCGGTCGTAAGGAAGATCCAAACTTCGCCAATGCTACTGTGATTGAGGAGGAGACCATCTTCCCAGAACTCCCTACCTTGGTTGTCGATGGTTCCGCAGCGCTTGATTTCGAGCAGACCGAACGTTGCTATCCAAAGTTCAGTCCTGATGGCAAGAAAGTGGCTTATATCGAAGATCGTATGAAACTCATGACCGTCGACCTCGCCACAAAGAAAGTGACCGAGGTAACCGACGGCAGCACCTGGTACAGCCACAGCGGCCAGTTCGACTTCGAGTGGAGTCCTGACAGCAAGTGGTTCGTCATCAGCTACCTTCCTAACCGTCGTGATCCATATACCGATCAGGGTATTGTCAGCGCTAACGGTGGCGAGATCCACCCAATCACACAGAGCGCTTACACCAGCGAGAATCCACGTTGGGTGATGGATGGCAAGGCTATCCTCTTCGAGAGCGAGCGCTACGGTATGCGTAGCCATGCCTCTTGGGGAAGCCAGAACGACGTCTTCCTCGCCTTCCTCACACAGGACGCTTACGATCGATATCGCCTGAGTCCTGAGGATTATGCATTGCTCAAGGAGCTCGAAGATAAGGCTGAGAAGGATAAAGGAAAAGGTAATAGTGAAAAATCGAAAGATGCAAAGAAGAAGGATGCTAAGGGTAAGGACACCAAGGCCGACAGCACCAAGACCAAGGACATCGTCATCGAGTTCGAAGGCCTGGAGGATCGCATCGTCCGTCTGACCCCTAACAGCAGTGACCTCGGCGATGCCATCATCAGCAAGGATGGCGAGAACCTCTATTACTTCGCATCCTTCGAGGGTGGCATGGATCTCTGGACGATGGACCTTCGCAAGCATGAGACCAAGCTCCTGAATAAGGGAGGCAAGAGTGAGCGAGGCTGCTCACTTCAGATGGATAAGGACGGCAATCTCTATGCACTCGGTGGCAGTATGAAGAAGATCGAAAAGGGCGACAAGATTACCCCGATCACATACAATGCAACCATGAAGCTCAATCTGGCCGACGAGCGTGAGTATATGTTCAAGCATATGGCCAAGCAGGTCAACAAGAAGATCTTCCGCACCGATTACAACGGTTGCGACTGGGATCTCATGGTCAAGAACTATGCAAAGTTCCTTCCACACATCTCAAATAACTATGACTTCCAGGAACTCCTCAGCGAGTGTCTCGGCGAACTCAATGTAAGCCATTCTGGAGGCCGCTACAGCCATCGTCCGGCCAATGGTGATGCCACGGCCGCTCTCGGTCTTCTCTACGATCTGAGCGAAGCTACAGAAGGCCTGAAGGTGACCGACGTCCTCGAAGGCGGACCTTTCGACCGAGCTAACAGCAAGGTGAAGGCCGGTGACGTGATCACCGCCATCAATGGCGAGGCTATCACCGCAGATACAGATCCTGCACAGCTCCTCAATCAGCTCGCAGGCAAGAAGACGCTTATCAGCTTCAAGAACGGCGCCAGCCAGTGGGATGAGGTCGTCATGCCAATCACCGCTGCAGCACAGAATACACTCCTCTATAAGCGTTGGGTCAAGAGCCGTGTCGAGGCTGTCGACAAGCTCTCAGATGGCCGTCTCGGTTACGTCCATATCCAGGGTATGAACGATGCAAGCTTCCGCGATATCTACTCAGACATCCTTGGCAAGTACAACCTCAAGGATGGCATCGTGATCGATACCCGTCAGAATGGTGGTGGTCGTCTGCACGAGGATATCGAGATCCTCTTCTCAGGTCATCATTACTTCGAACAGGTGATCCGTGGCCGCGTATCATGTGATATGCCAAGCCGTCGATACAACCATCCAAGCATCATGATCCAGGCCGAAGGTAACTACAGCAACGCTCACGGTACCCCATGGGTCTACAAGCATCAGGGACTCGGTAAGCTCGTCGGAGCAGGTGTTCCAGGTACGATGAGTTCGGTCAACTGGGAGACACTCCAGGATCCTACCATGGTCTTCGGTATCCCAGTCATCGGCTATCGTGACGACGAAGGCAACTACCTCGAGAATACACAGCTCGATCCGGATATCCATGTCCTCAACCTTCCTGAGACCATCGTTACAGGCACCGACCTCCAGCTGGAAGTTGCAGTTAAGGAGCTCCTGAAGGAGATTGTTAATAAATAAGGCGTCTGACCCCTAAAAACAAGAAGCAATGAAAACCATTAAGTCAATTCTTTCATCAGGAGCCATCGCTGCAGCGCTGCTTTCAGTATCCTGCACCGGCTCAGAGGCTCCGACATCGGCAGAGGCTCCAGCCAAGCGTGATTACGTCATCGTAGTACATGGTGGAGCCGGCAACCTCGAACGCTATAAGGACGACGCCGAGCTTTGCGCCAAGTATTATGCAGCACTCGACAGTGCACTCGTCATCGGTCAGCAGACCCTTGAGAATGGCGGCAATGGCACCGAGGCTGTGATGAGTGTCATCGAGTACTTCGAGAGTAATCCACTCTTCAATTCGGGTATCGGCGCCACTGTCAGTGCAGCAGGTACCTTCGAACTCGATGCAGCCATCATGGAAGGCAAGGACCTCTCAGCAGGCTCAGTAGCCGGCGTGAAGCATGTCAAGCACCCTATCCGTGCCGCATACGCTGTCAAGACACAGTCAGAGCATGTCATGCTGGCAGGCGAAGGCGCAGATACATTTGCCTCAGAAGTTGGCCTCGATATGGTCGAAGACAATATGTACTTCGCTACCCCAAAGACCATGGAGTGGGTAGAGAAGCTCAAGGCTGAGAGCAAGAAGAACGGTACCGTCGGCTGTGTCATCCTCGATCAGCAAGGCAACCTCACCGCAGGTACCAGCACCGGAGGTATGTTACGCAAGCGTTGGGGTCGCATTGGCGATGCACCAGTCATCGGCGCCGGCACCTACGCTGACAATGCAGGCTGTGCAGTCTCTTGCACAGGTCACGGCGAGTACTTCATCCGTCACGCTGTGGCACATAGCCTTTCGTCACGTGTAGCACTCCTTCATCAGCCGATCGATGAGGCTGCCAACTATATCATCAACGGCCTCCTCAACGCAGAGGAAGGCAATGGCGGCCTGATTGCAGTCGATGGTGCAGGTAACTTCACCATGCCATTCAATAGCGCTGGCATGTTCCGTGGCTATGTCTATAAGGAGAACGGCGAAGTGAAGAAAGCCGTCGGCATGTACGAAGACATGATCACACTCGATAAGTAATAGATCAGTCGTATAAAAAGAAAATCCTCCCACGTTACAGTCGTTGTAGCGTGGGAGAATTTCTTTATTTTATTCTCGTTCCAGATACGTATATCCGTAGAGACCATTTCGATAGTTGGTGAGGAATTCCTTACCTTCTTCCAGCGAGATACGTCCGGTTTTGACCGACTTGGTTACCCAGGTTTCGAGTGTACGCACCATCTTCTTGGTGTCATACTCTACCCAGCGGAGCACGTCCTGTACGGACTCGCCGTCGTTGGTCTGTTCGATCTCGTAGGTGTGACCTTTCACACCGATATGTACGGCGTTGGTATCACCGAAGAGGTTATGCAGGTCACCGAGGATCTCCTGATAAGCGCCAACCAGGAAGGCGCCGAGATAGTATTTCTCACCTTTCTTCAGTGAGTGGATTGGCATCGCATTGACGATCTGGTTCTCGGCGATATACGATGGCACCTTACCGTCCGAGTCGCAGGTCATATCCTGCAGCGTCGCCTTACGGTCAGGACGCTCATCGAGGCGCTGTATTGGCATGATCGGGAAGATCTGGTCGATACTCCACATATCAGGCAACGACTGGAACAGCGAGAAGTTGCAGTAATACTTGTCGGCCAGGAGTTTCGAGATCTTGTGCAATTCCTCTGGCGCGCGCTTCATGCCATGCACCAATGAGTTGATCTCACGCGTCACGCTCCAGTAGAGCTTCTCGATCTGAGCACGAGTCTTGAGGTCGATCATACCGTGCGAGAAAAGCTGCAGTACCTCATCTCGGATCTGCTGCGCATCGTGCCAAGACTCCAAGGCCGAGCGCTGAGTCAGGTTGTCCCAGATTTCGTAGAGGTCCTTTACCAGTTCGTGGTCGTCTTCTGATACCACCCATTCCTCAGGCATCTCCGGCAGCGTAGCGGTCTCGAGCACCTCCATGACGAGCAAAGAGTGATGAGCCGAGAGTGAACGGCCAGACTCGGTGATGATGTTAGGGTGTGGCAATTCGTTCTTGTCTGCAGCCTCCATGATCTGATACATGATGTCGTTGACATACTCCTGGATAGAGTAGTTGACCGACGACTCGTTCGAAGCTGAACGTGTACCATCATAATCCACGCCGAGGCCACCACCAGCATCCACGAATTCCACGTTGAAGCCCATTTTGCGCATCTGCACATAGAACTGTGATGCCTCACGGATGGCGGTCTTCACGTGACGGATGTTAGTCACCTGCGAGCCGATGTGGAAGTGGATCAGCTTCAGGCAATCCTTCAGGTTATTAGCCTCCAGATACTCCATCGCCTCGAGGAGTTCTGCGCTGGTAAGGCCGAACTTCGAAGCATCGCCACCGCTACCTTCCCACTTACCGGAGCCAGAAGAAGCCAGTTTGATACGGATACCGATGTTAGGTCTTACCTTCAGTCGGTTTGCAATCTTATTGATGAGTTCGATCTCATTGAGCTTCTCAGCCACGATGTAGATACGCTTACCCATCTTCTGAGCCAGCAGCGCCAGCTCTATGAACGAATCGTCCTTATAACCATTACAAACGATGATAGAGTCGTAGTCGGTGCAGGCTGCGATGACGGCGTGGAGCTCAGGCTTCGAGCCAGCCTCCAGACCCAAGTTGAACTTCTTGCCATGGCGCACCATCTCTGTTACGACTGGCTCCATCTGGTTCACCTTGATAGGGTAGACGCTGTAGCATTCGCCTTTGTATCCGTATTCCTGAGCCGCCTTGTCGAAACACTGGCGCATACGCTCGATACGGTTATCGAGGATGTCAGGGAAACGCAAAAGAACCGGCGCCTGAATATCACGCAGGGCCAGCTCGTCCATCACTTCGCGCAGATCTATCTGCACACCATCTTTCTTTGGGGTAACAGTCACATGGCCTTTCTCGTTGATGTCGAAATAATTGACACCCCAGCCATGAATATTGTAGAGCTCCGCAGAGTCCTCAATATGCCACTTTTTCATCGTCTGATTTGACTATTTTTACAATTAACAATTACAATCAACCACGCAACCCTTAGCGTGGAATGCAATCTTCCAACGAATTTTGCGGCGCAAATATACATGATTTTCACAGATTCCCCAATTTTTTGATCAAATATTTCAATATTTGGTGATTTTTTTATAACTTTGC
>JAZUIL010000217.1:0-19007 GCA_045642245.1 Bacteroidales bacterium | reverse complement strand
ATATCACTCATCTGCATGAGGTCGGTACGTAGCCTATCGGGATCGATGTCGGAGATGAAAATGCTTTCTGCAGATTCATCTTCGCTGATCACCTCATCATTCTGCTGGGTAACTTCCTCGTAGAGTTGGTCTATCAGTTCTTTGAGTTTGCTCATCTGAATGGCTTTTTATAATGGCGCAAAGATACATAATCTTTGACAAAAATCCATGAAGACAAACTAAAAAAGAGGTATTTTTGCAGAATTATGGACTAAAACTTCCGAATATCATTCAAAAATACTATATTTGCGCACCCATATTATATCCCGTTTGTATGCATAAGATTAAAGTATACCTCCGATTCGCTATGCGCCACTGGTTTTTCACCGTGTGTGCAGGATTCCTGGTGTATATGTTTTTCGGCGGAGAATTCTCTGTAGTGAATATCATGAGTCTGAGACGTCAGGAGGCCTCTTTGCGCAAAGAAATCAGGGAGTATGAGGACTCTATTACCAATTTCCAGCGTCGTATTGACCAGGTAAGTGTCGATACAGAACATCTGGAGAAACATGCTCGAGAACGACTGCATATGCATCGTCGTAATGAAGACCTGTATCTCTTTGATGATTGATCCGGACGATTGTCCTGAACGCGCTGAAGTTTTTTATAAGATGAAATACATTACATATATTGCCTATATCCTTGTTATTGTTGGAGCTATCCTCTATCTGCCTCTGCGGGAGGTGGCACCTTATGTCTTTGGCTTAGGTTGTGCATTTTTGTTGGGAACACACATGGCTGAGAAATATGAGGGGAACAGCTTGCGACAGAAGCGCAACAATCGTAACCGTCATTTTCTGGGAGTTTTCTATGCTGCAGCTGGTTATTTCATGTTCCAGCCAGGTATGTACTGGTTGCCGCTACTGACAATCTCTGTAGTACTGGAGCTTTATACGCTCCATGTGATGGGGAAGGAGGATTAATAAGAACTAAATAGTAGATCATAACGGTGGCAAAGAAAGGACTTGTTCTTGAAGGAGGTGGTGTGAGAGGTATCTTTACGTCAGGTATCCTCGATGAGATGATGGCTCAGGGTCTTGTAGGCTTTGATGGTATTGTCGGTGTTTCTGCAGGAGCATGTTTCGGTGTCAACATGAAATCAAACCAGCCAGGACGCGCCTTGCGATATAATGTGAAGATGGCCGGTAATCCGGAATATATGAGCGTACGTTCCTTCCTGAAGACGGGTAATTATATCAACGCGGAGTTCTGCTACCATGTCGTCCCTACCCAGATCGATGTCTTTGATGGAGATACTTTCGCAAAGAATCCTATGGAGTTTCATCTCGTATGCACTGACTGCGCTGATGGTAAGCCGGTATACCATCAGATTGACCATGTGGATTATGAGGTACTTGAGTGGATCAGAGCCTCAGCATCTCTCCCTATGTTATGTCAGCCAGTACCCCTCGAAGGTAAGCTCTTGCTTGATGGAGGCCTTTCGGATTCTATCCCACTGCAGTATTTCCAGCAACAAGGCTATGATCGCAATATCGTCATTCTTACCCGTCCGCTTGACTATCGGAAGACGCCTCTTGGCTTCTCATGGTTTGTCAAGCAGATACTCCGTAAATACCCTGCTATATACGACTGCATGAAGCGTCGCCACGAGATGTATAATGCGCAGATGGAGTATGTGATCAGCGAATCGAAGAAAGGCAATACGCTTATCATTGCTCCGGATTTTGCACTCCCGATTGGTCGCGTAGAGATGAAACCAGAAAAACTCAAACTCATGCATCGCCTTGGCATTGAAGCCTGTCAGAAACACATCGACGAAATACGGGATTTCCTCCGTTGAGACACATTCATAATTAGATAAACATCGTATGTATTACCGCTTATACCTATTTGTATTATTAATAATGTCATGCTTCTGTTCCGTCTCCGGAGCAGGATTCCCTCATGCTACATCCTATCAGCTGTTCAACCTCAATACGTCTAAAGGATTGAGTGCTTCGTCGGTGCAGTCGGTCATTGAGGGTAAGGATGGCGCTATCTGGATCAGCACCAAATCTGGTATCGACCGTTATAACGGACAGCGAGTACAGAATTATACATTGCCACAGCCAGGAAACACGGCAAGAACTAATTTTATGATGTTCCGACTGTTCTGCGATGAACAGGGTGCGATGTTCGTATATGACAATAAAGGTTCTCTCTATAAATATAATGAGGTGCTTGACGCTTTTGAGATTCTTTATGACCTGAATACGATCATTGGACAGGAAATCATCTTGAATGGTGTACTGACAGATGGAAAAGATGGCTTTTATCTGGCGTTCAATCAGGGATTGTGCTATCTCAGCTCAGGAGATTCATTCCAATGGCTGGTTCGAGATATTGCAGCTAATCATATCGCTCGTTTTGGTGATCGACTGTTGGTCGGGAGTCCGGAAGGCCTATACGCTTATACGATCAATGGCGAAAAACAGGAGAAGATCTGTGATGATCGGGATATCCGCAGTACTTTCTTTGATACTCAGACAAAACTGCTTTGGATCGGAACGTTTAATAATGGACTCTTTGTTTATGACTCTACAAACCAGCGTCTATGCAACTGGCCAACGTTGAGACAGGTACCGACTACTCCTGTACGTTCGATCCGAGCACTCGATGAGCATTCTATCCTTGTAGGTAGTGATGGCTCGGGCGTCTTTGTGGCCAGTCGTGATGGTCGTGACATAAGGCTCCTTTTTGACGAAACACAAGGATCAGAACTGCAAGGCAAAGGAATCTATGATATCTGTGTCGACAGTCAGAAGAATCTTTGGATGGGATCGTATACTGGTGGCGTAGACATAGCCATCGCCTCAGAGGGAATGTATGAGACCGTCAAACACTTTGACAAGGATGAGAATTCGCTGATCAGCAATAATGTGAATGACATCAAGCAGACCTCTGACAGCAGTCTCTGGTATGCTACAGAGGGAGGTGTGAGTATCTGTGACCTTCGGACTCGTCAGTGGCATCATGCGCTTAAAGATGTGGCTGTACTGAATCTGTGTGAGACGCGACAGGGAAAGATCCTGGCTGCTACATACGGACATGGAGTCTATCAAGTGGAGCGTGATGGTAAGGCCATACCACTCTATTCTGTAGAGTCGGGGACATTGCAATCTAACTATGTGTTCCGTCTGATGGAGGATTCTGACGGTAGTCTCTGGGTAGGATGTCTGAACGCTCCGATGGCGCAGATCAAGGATGGTAAGGCAACGT
The DNA here is from genome assembly GCA_045642245.1 of Bacteroidales bacterium. Taxonomy (GTDB): domain Bacteria; phylum Bacteroidota; class Bacteroidia; order Bacteroidales; family UBA3663; genus Liminaster. The sequence goes on along the minus strand of JAZUIL010000217.1, from coordinate 15,749 downwards.
TCTATCCGATCAACGTCGTGCAGTGTATCACCACTATGCCATGTGGCGATCTGGCAGTAGGTACGGCATACGGATGGTACAGATTGTCAAAGACGGACTTGAAACCACAGCAGTTCTTTACACATCGCGATTCTTCATCAGAGGAATATAACTATAGTATCGAATCCATCCTCTTCATTAACGACGATGATGTCTGGTTAGGAACTGATGGTGGTGGTATCTATCAGTATCGTATCTCTTCACAGGAGGTCATTCGTCATATTTCTACGAAGGAAGGACTTCCGTCCGACTTTATCAGTTCATTGGCTTATAATCGTTATGGTGACATTCTGGTAAGTACTGATCGTGGCCTGGCAGTCATCGACCGTCATGACTTTATGGTCAATAACATCAGCTATGTGCAGGATCTGGAGGCCAACTATAATCATATGTCTATCGAGGCGCTCCAAGATGGACGGTTTGCTTATGGTAGTTCGACAGGTGTGGTCATCGTCGATACCGAGCGACTGAGAAACCTGCCATATGAGGCTTCGCTACATGTGACAGGCATGGAGATCACTGGCATAGAAAAAGAAGCTGTCTCTGCGTGGAAGGAGAATTTCTCGCAGATGCTCGGAGAAGGAGTCATTCGCCTGAATTATGATCAGAACACGTTCGATATTCGTTTTGAGAGTATCTGTTATGCTTATCAGCAGGACATTCGTTACCAGTATTATCTTGAAGGTTTTGATAAGGAGTGGAGTCCTCTGTCAGATCAGCAGACGGCTCACTTTGCCAACCTTACTCCAGGCAAATATGTGTTCCGTCTGCGGAATGCCAGTCAGATCAATGGCCGTACGCTCGATACGATTACATTGACGATCGTTGTGTCGCAACCCTGGTGGAATACATGGTGGGCCTGGCTTTGCTACCTGATAATCGCGGCACTTTTCTTATATTTTTGTGTCCGTTATTACCTTGAGCGACAGAAGCGTCAGGATTTTGACCATAAGATCAATCTGTTCCTTCATGCAGCTCATGACATCCGTACGCCATTGAGCCTTATCCTAGCGCCGATTGACCATATAGAGAAAGATGAGTCTTTGAGCCAGGAGTCACGTCAATACTTGCAGATGGCGCGCCAGGGATGTAATGACCTGCAACAGATGGTCACACGTCTATTAGACTTCCAAAAGGCAGACCGCAAGAAGGTTCAGCCTAAATTTCAGGATCTCAACATCATGGGAATCCTTGAAATGCAGGTTCAGAAATTCATGTCTTTGGCCGGAAAGAAGAAGATTTCTCTGCAACTTATACCTGTAGAATCGACAGTCATGGTCTCTGCAGATCATGCGATGGTGGACAGTATCTTAGATAACTTGCTTTCTAACGCCATCAAGTATACTCCAGAAGGCGGCTCTATTCGTGTAAGTGTGGAGTCGGATGCCGAACGGGTTCGCATCAAGGTCTGTGATTCGGGTATCGGTATCCCGCAAACTGACCAGAAAAATATCTTCCATGATTTCTATCGTGCACGTAATGCGATCCAGTCGCGCCAGACAGGTACGGGTCTTGGTCTCGTTTTCTCGCGTCGTCTGGCAGTTTTGCAGAAAGGTAATCTTTCGTTCGAGAGCCAGGAAGGTAAGGGTACGACATTCATCTTGTCTTTGTTACAGGGCAATAGTGCAGCAGAAGATGTACGCTCTTCATCAGAAGAATCAGTTAATAATGAGACGTTGCTTTTTGTCGATGATAGCGAATCGCTCCGCCAGTACATCCAGATGGCTTTCGGACAGCTCTTCCATGTCGTTACTGTTGAGAGTGCAGAACGTGCTTTGGAATTTATCCGGGAGAAGACTTGCGATGTACTTGTTTCAGATGTCATGATGCCTGGAATGCATGGTGATGAACTGTGTAGGATGCTGAAAAATAATCCTGAGACGTCGTGGCTGCCTGTCATACTGCTCTCTGCCAACGTTGATCGTGATTCTATGCTTGGAGGTCTGGAAGCTGGTGCGGATGACTATGTTGCTAAACCATTCGATGAGGCGATTCTTCGTCAGCGTATCGATAGTCTTCTGTCTAATCGCCGTCGACTAAGTAAATATTATCTGGAACGTTCATTGCAACTCGTTTCTGGCGCGGCGGAATCTGAGTCTACGGGTATTGAGACTTCTTCTTCTTCTGGTGACGAGGAGAACAAGCCGCTTTCTCCACAGATGGATGCAGCCGATCAGGAATTCGTTGAGAAGGCTACACGTCTGGTGCTTGAAAACCTCTCGGATGTAGATTATAGCATAGATCAGCTTTGTAGCGATCTGGCTATGAGCCGAACACTTTTCTATGGCCGTATCAAGTCACTTACTTCGCATGCGCCACAGGAGTTCGTCCGTCTTATCCGACTGGAACGTGCAGCTGCACTGATACGAGAAGGACGTTCGATCATGGAGGTTTCTGTAGAGACTGGATTCATCAATGTGAAGTATTTTAGTACGGTCTTCAAGAAACATTTCGGTGTTTCTCCAAGTAAATTTGTGTAAAAAAGAATCTAGAAAATATCAAACTTCGTTCTGTTTGTCCCACTTTTCTTGTATTTTATAGGTTTGAAATTCCTTTTTTAGGCAAAAATTGTCCTAAAAAGTTCTATTCTTATCAAAAAAGGTTTCATTACTGACATAAATCAGTTTTGAAACCTTTTTTGAATGTTTTCAAACCTGCAGATTATTTTTTTGCCTTATCTTTGCATCGGAAATCAGAAGAATAAAAACCTATGATGAAGACAACAGTTCGTTTTAGGCCATCAATGAATATATAGAATAAAACTAGTACCGTTAATGCAGATAGGTAATATATAAAATATAACATAATGCAAAACTATCTAATGTCGAATGTGTAAATGTGAGTCTCCGACGTGATGTCGCATAGATTGACATAAGAAAGACCCCAAGATCTCGGATGATCGTGGGGCCTTTCTTATTTTATTCAGATTTCTGCAGAATGTCTTTTGAATGCAGGCGATTATTTGCCTGCATTCTTTACATATTTCTCAAGCCATTCGTCCTGCTCCCAAAGGAGGTGGAGCATGTTCTCACGAGCTGAGAAGTGGTGGCTCTCAAGCGGGAGGACCACATAACGTACGGTGGCTTTATGGCCCTTGAGCGCCTGATAGAATCGCTCGGTCTGGATAGGGAAGGTGCCAGAGTTGCTGTCGAGCTCGCCGTGTACGAGAAGGAGAGCTCCACTTAGTTTGTCAGCATACTGGAATGGAGACATATTGTCATAAACCTCTTTAGCCTCCCAGTAAGTACGTGTCTCAGTTTGGAAACCGAATGGTGTGAGTGTACGATTGTATGCACCACAGCGTGCGATACCAGCCTTGAAGAGCTTGGTATGGGTCATGAGGTTAGCGGTCATAAATGCACCATAAGAATGGCCACCGATGCCGATACGTGCAGTGTCGCCTACACCCATTTCGTGGATGACCTTCACGGCAGCTTCTGCATCCATGACAAGCTGATCGATGAAGTGATCGTTAGGCTCAGTGTCCTCAGTACCTACGATTGGCATCTCAACGTTCTCCATGACACAATAGCCACGGGTTACCCAGAAGGCTGGAGTACGATAGGTCAATACAGGGAAGGTGTACTGTGAGCCACGTACCTGTGCAGCATCTGCAGCCGAACGATATTCGCGTGGATAAGCGAACATAAAGACAGGAAGGCGTCCGTCACGCTCTTTGTCATAGCCGGCTGGCAAGTATACTGTAGCGGTGAGGTCGAGACCGTCAGCTCGCTTATACTTGATCTTCTGCTTGGTCACACCGTCTAGCATAGGATATGGATTGGCAAAAGCTGTGATCTGTTTTTCGCCTTTCTTGCCGATGGTGTAAAGATGGAAGTTAGCTGTCTCACTTTGCGACTCACGTGAGGTAATGAACTGTGGCACCTTTGCATTAGCATGCATGCTGACGATATGCTCGTAATAAGGAGCCTTACACTGCCAGAGGATTTCATTCTTCTTGGTAGGGATGGTATAACGAGAGAGGAGTGGCATATCTCCTTCTGGAGAAGCTCCATCGCTCTGCATGAGCAACTGAGTGTGATTCTTTGGAGCATAGACGATGTCTCGTCCAAACTCATTTTTCACCGTTACAGGACGACCTGGATTCGCATAGCTGTCATCCGAACTCCAAGAGAAAATTTCCTTGATAGCCTCACCAGAACATGGCTTGAAGCTGGAAATGGTGCTCAAGTGCTTTGATCCGAGGCGTTGGCTGATGATGGCAAACTGATCATCGCACCACTGGATGCCACCGAATCGCATTGGAGTCTTAACAACTTCCTGTTTCTCTCCATTGAATGGAGCGTCGAGCTGATATACAGCGTCGAGGTTCTCAAGATCCTTGCCTTTAGGATTGCCTCCATCGAGCGCCTCTACCCAATAGATGGTGGCAGGCTTGTCTGCACGCCATCCATGATTGCGAGCGTAAGGCGATGTGGTGTCACGACCCATGGCATTGACAACCTGCGGTGTATTGATCAAGGTCTTGACATTCTTGCCTTCCAGGTCAATGATAGCAGTGGTCGATGGGAAGTTGTAGTAAGGGACCATATAAGAATAAGGACGTTCTACGGTCTTGGTGAGCAGATACTGCTTGTCTGGCGATGCAGTGACGCTGCTGTAGATGGCTGGTTTGCCAATCTCTTTCGCTCCGGCAGGAGAGACAATCACGAGCTGTGAAGCGAAATAGAAGTCGAAGAGCTGTTCGTCTGCCTCATTCTTCAGAAGATCCTGATAGGTGCGAGCTGGAGACGACTTGCCAAGATTCTCCTGGATTACCGGAGTCTTAGGAGTCTGGTCGACAACTGGAGCAAGGTGCTTACCCATCGGTACGGCCTGCATGACGAAAGAGTCTTTTCCTGTCCACACAATACCAGAAGCAGTAGAGGCTACACCATAGCTGGTCGATGACATTACCTGATGGAGACGATAGTCGGTCAGACGCTTTGCTGCACCATCATTTACTGACGCTGTATAGAGATAGATGCCATCATCTTCACGTACACCGAGGAGGATGTTCTGATCGTCGTTGTAGAACTCTGCACACCAGATGCTTTTGCCTGCAGGAAGGCCAGAAACGGCAGTTTCCTGTCCGGTCTTCATGTTGACGAGCTTAGCGTCACTGAAACCTGGACGACGAGACTCGCTGTAAGTGTCAGGATTGAAACGAACTCCAGCCAGTCGGAGCTCTGTCTGAGCCAATTCTGCCAAACTGATAAAGGTGTTGCGTGTCAGTTCGATACGCATCGTATAATTCCCGTCGAAGATCAACGAAGGGGTAACCGGTGCCAGAGCCATGTCTTTAAGCACCTGCACAGGTTCGCGATAACCAGCCTCCTCACTGGCCATAGCACCCATAGGTGCCAAGGTCAACAACAAGGCGGTCGCCATTGATTGAATTGTTTTGTTCATCGTATATAAATAAAAAATGATTGTGATCGAAAGAAATAATGCAACAAAGCAGTTTTCTGCTGCAAAGTTACATTTTTCTTTTGATACAATCAAAAAATCTTTCAAAAAAACGGCAATTGAGGTTGAATATAAGCGCTTATATTCTGAATTGGCGGGGATGGCCCGTTTTCCTTCATTTGTTCCAGGCCTGTTCCCAACGCTCCTCTTCGTTTGCGAAAGCTTCCATCTCTGCGATGTAAGGGATGTTGATCAATAATGCAAATAATAATGCACATCGTCTGATCTGCTTCCAGATACTGTAATGAACTCTCATAGTTGTTTAGGTGTTAATGCTTGTCTCTCTGATTACTTCAAATGCCAGACAGCCTGTGATGCTCCTCTTTATTTTGATTTCTTCATCAAGTCAAGGTCGGTTAATATTTTTTTGATGGTGCAAAGATAAAGTCTTTTCCTCAAACCAAGTATGAGTTGACAACATTATCATCTGATTTCTTCTCAATCACCAACTCTGCTGGCAATGTTGCCAAATGTATTTTAGGCCAATTTAAAAAGTTCGCACCCAGATTCAAAAGAACCTGAGTGCTATAAACAAGAGCGGCTTACGGGACTCGAACCCGCGACCCTCGGCTTGGGAAGCCAATGCTCTACCAACTGAGCTAAAACCGCGTTATGTTATATTGTAGATAGGATTTTGAAGTTAAGAAAAACCCTTGGTTTGCATTTTGGTTTACATTTTGACAAATAAACCAAGATTTGTTGATAATAGTTTTGTTTTGCGATGCAAAGATAATGCTATTTTTTCTAACCCCCAAATAATAGACTAGAAAACTGTAATTATCTTTCATTTTTTCAAATTTAGCGTTCTCTTTTCTCTATATTTGGTCAGAATAATGTTCTTGATAATTCTCTCCAACTAAGTGCCCTTATTGATAATTCCTTGTTGCCACTTCCAAAACAATAAATAAAGAGCGCTTATCTCTACTATAAGACATAGCGCTCTGAATATAATTGATGTGGGATATTACCACTTGATCTTGTCGTAAAGGAAGAACCCTACTGCACGGTGTACCAAACTGGTATTGCCTAAAGGCGCATCAGTAATTATATGGTTATTACTATCTTTTATCCCATATTCAACGTACCCCATTTTCTGATATTCCCAATGTACAGTGCCATTGGCTGTTTTTTCGACATAGCCTTTGAGAACGGGCTTATTATCACTATAACGGTCATAATGGTAGATGTTATATCTGTAATTGTCAAGCATCACTTGACCCCAGAGACGGTCAGAGACATAAATCTCACCATTTTCTTTTACTTTACAGATTTCTCTATTTCCACGAAGAACCGTACCATCACTTTTAACAGTAGCGATGACTGATTTTCTGTCAGAAGTTTTCCAATCCTCCCAGTTTGTAAACAATTTCGGATTTTCTCCTGGGAGGGCCTGATTTACTTCTTCCTCTGGTTTGCTCTCACGCTCTGAAGGTACGACCTTGCTCATGTCTGCAGCTTCATATTCTGGAATAGTATTCCTTTCTTTTTCTAATTCGAGGAGAGCCTGGAATCTTTCGGGGCTTGTAATCTGATCCCCTTTATTACGTCCATTGGTGAAAGTGTCCTCATAAGCAGTTATCTCATCATAGAGAACTTGCAAGGTGGAAAAAGACTCTAGATTCGCTTTCTGCAATTCTGCATTATATTGAATCTTAGCACACTTCAAAAGATAATTACTTGTAGGAATATCTTCCTCTGCCTTAGAGCGAGCAAGGAGACCACGCGCAGAAGAAATATAATCTGTATTATTGAGATCCGTCTCATCGCTTAGGAACTTTTGGACTTTATAATCCATCTCTGAGTTATCCATCTCTGCGGCTGAAGCAGCACGACGAAGCTCCTCACGGCGGTTAGCTGCGCAGAAGTATCGAAGATCATGATTCTTGATTGCTTCATTTGCAGTCTCAACAAGTGCATTGTATTCCTTGGCTGCCTTTTTGTTCTTAGCGGCTTGGGTGCCCTTATTAACAGCGTTTCTTAGCAATCCACCGAACTGTGCATTAGCACTCTGTGGCGTCAAGGTCATAAGACCAAGTGTCATGAAAATGACGTAAATAAACCTTTTCATATTAATTACTGTATTTTATTAATCTTTATCACTAATTTTGGTTACAAAGAGAGCTTTTTATATTTTACAAATTTTGCTCTCTTTTTATATGGGGAAATGCTTCTTCTAGAGATCTTTCAAGTGCAATCTCTAATAGTCCTTCCCAAGTTTCACATTTAACTTCAACTCTGTCGCTAAAGCAATCCCATGATTTTGACCAAGAATAACCACCATCAGCACCTAAAAAATGCCAATAAGGTTCAATACGTAGATGATTATTTACAGAGAGCCAATCAATTGCTTTCTTCGCTGGATCTTCGGGAGATCCGCTATAGCCTAAGCTTTGTAGGGTTGAGTATGTGGATGGTTTCATGGGAATCATTGTTCTCTTTAGCCTATATTATTCTCCAAAAATTTTAGTTTCGCGTGCAAATATAAGTAATAATTTATATAATCACACAATATCTCCTTATAAATTTTTATTTTTACACTAAAAAACATCCGGACCTACGATAGCTAGATCCGGATGGCTTATATTTTTTCATCAGTGGCAGTGTGCCGCTATAGGACTTGATACTATTTAATAGTTGACCAAATTGGCCATCATGTTGACCATCTTAAGTGCAGCGAGTGCACCCTTGGCGCCAGCATTCTCCTTTTCCTGTGAGTACTGGAGAGCTTCATCGAGAGTCTCAGTGGTGAGGACTCCGTGGATGAATGGAATGTCACTATGGAGATTGAGGTGAGTGATACCTTGTGTCACGCTCTGGCAGATGGTGTCGTATTGAGGATTGTTTTCCTTTACGATGCTGCCGAGGATGATAACGGCACTTGGCTCCATGACAATAGACATCTGTCGTGCACCGAATGAGAGCTCCATAGCTCCAGGTACGTGTGTGATGTAAATGTCACTTTCTTCTACTCCGCACTCGTTCAACTTGGTTACCGCCTGTTCAAGGAGTGCATTACTAATCTCGGGGAGCCAGTCAGACACAACTATGCCGATACTGGCGTGAGTACTATTTGCGGGGCATTCCGCCGCCACAGGGTCAGGGTTCATTGATTAATAAGTTATATAGTTAATTACTTTACGCGCTCGATGTACTTGTCGATAGTCTGAGCGGCAGCAGTCTCGGCCCAGTTGTTCTTGATGGCCTCGTAGGCCTTCAGAGCGCTGGCATTGTCGCCTGCAGCCTCGTAGGCCAGGCCTGCCTTCTTGAGGTAGAGAGGTGAGTACTGTGCGTTGTCGGCAGCCTTGGCAGCCTTCTCGAAGGTCTCAGCGCCCTTCTTGTTGTCGGGGTTCTCCTTGTTGACGTAGCAGTCGCCCAGTGCCGAAAGGATGGCTGGTGCTACGACGTTGTCGTTGCCCGAATAGTCGCTCAGCAGCTTGATAGCCTCGTCGTAGTTGCTCAGGTTCTTCTGGCAGAGACCGGCATAAGCCTTGGCCATGTTGCCGGCCTTGGTCGAGCCATACTCGCTGATGACAGCCTCGAAGCCCTCGAGAGCCTGCTCGTACTGACCCTGGTCGAAAAGCAGCTCTGACTCCCAGATAGCGTCCTGTGCATCGGTGTTCTTGCTGTTGCTGTAGAGGTTCCAGCCCCAGATGGCAGCTACGACTACGATGACACCTGCGATGGCCATCAGGATATTCTTCTGGTTGTTCTTGTCTGCGAGGAACTGCTCGCTCTTGCTCATTGCTACGTCTACTTCGTTCTCCTGAACTTCGACATTCTTTGGATTCTTTGCCATATCTTTATGATTTTATTACTTTATTTGCATAATTAGCGGCGCAAATTTAGCGATTTTTGCCGAATAAACAATAATTTTCGAGAAAAAAATGTGCGAATTGCATGTTTTTGCCCAAAAATTTGTATCTTTGCCACGTCAAACTGCAAGTTTCGGGCGAAAACCGCCCCTCGCTTGCTCCTGTCACCGTATGATTCTCGAACACCTGAGCATAGTCAATTACAAGAATATCCGTGAGGCCGAACTCGACTTCTCGGCCGGCGTTAACTGCCTGGTAGGCAATAACGGAATGGGCAAGACCAACCTCCTCGACGCGCTGTACTACCTGTCGTTCTGCAAGACGATGAACGGCGTGACCGACAGTCAGGTCATCACCCGTGGCGAGGAGTTCTTCATGCTGCAGGGCCGGTACCAGCTGGCCGACGTGCCCGAGGAGATCCGTTGCGGCTACAGGCTGCGGTCGAAGAAGTCCTTCAGGCGAGGCGGCAAGGAATACCAGCGCCTGAGCGACCACATCGGGCTGCTGCCCATCGTCATGCTTACCCCCTCGGACAGCGTCCTGCTGCAGGGCGGCAGCGACGAGCGTCGCCGCTTTATGGATATGGTGATCAGCCAGTTCAACCGGCCTTACCTCAACGCGCTGATACGCTACAACCAGGCCCTGCAACAGCGCAATTCGCTGCTGAAGCTGGCCCAGACGCCCGGCTCCACCCTCGTGCAGATGGGCCTGGGCGACAGCGTTACGGCCGATCCGCTGGTCTTCCAGGCATGCGAGGAGCAGATGGATTACTACGGTCAGCAGCTCTATGCTGCCCGCCGGCAGTTTGTCGACGACTTTGTGCCTGTCTTCCAGCACTTCTATCGCCAGATCTCGATGGGCCGCGAGGAGGTGACGCTGTCCTATACCTCGCACTTCGCCGAGGGCGCTCCGCTCACCCAGCTGCTCAATGCCGTGCGGGGCCGCGACCTGGCCCTGGGCTACACTACGCGCGGCGCACACAAGGACGAGCTGCACTTCATGCTCGACGGGCAGCCCATGAAGCAGATAGGCTCGCAGGGCCAGAACAAGACCTTCCTCGTAGGCCTCAAGCTGGCGCAGTTCGACTTCCTGCGGCGTATGGGCCACACTACGCCCATCCTCCTGCTCGACGACATCTTCGACCGCCTCGACGGCGACCGCGTCGAGCAGATCATCCGCCTGGTGGCAGGCTCGGACTTTGGCCAGATCTTCATCACCGACACCAACCGCGAATACCTTGACCGCATCATCGACCGCTGCTCGGACAACTACAAGCTGTTCGGCGTCGACAACGGCTGCTATACCGTCCTGGCCGAGCGCATAGTGTAAGGCAATCAGGCTGTTAAGACTATCAGAGAAATGCTACGCAAGAACTCACAATCCATCGGCGAGATCCTCCGCCAGTACCTCCGTGTCACGCAGCTCGAGCAGCATGCCATGGAGGGCCGTATCGCCGAGGTGTGGCAGCAGGCGCTGGGCGACCAGATCACGGCCGAGACCGAGCGTATCCACCTCCTCGAGGGGCAGCTCACCGTCGTGTTGCGTTCGCCCTCGCTGCGCCAGGAGATCGTGATGCGACGCACCGCCATCCGCCGGGCCCTGAACGAAAAGTTGGGTGCTGATATAATAAAATCCGTAATCGTGCGTTAATATAGTACGATGACCTGCCTTCACAATTACCTCCGTATACGCGTCGTATATATTATGTGTCTGCTGTCGCTGCTGCTGGCGGCGGTGCCTGAGCTGATGGCCCAGGTGCGCGTACATGGCACCGTGACCGACGAGAAGGGACAGCCCATGGACATCGTCCACGTACGCCTGCTGCGCACCGCCGTAGGCACTACTACCAACTTCAAGGGCGAGTACGAATTCGCTGTGCCCGAGGCCGATACCCTGCGCGTCATCTTCACGTCGCTGGGCTACCGGCGTGTCGAGAAGGTGGTCAACACGCGCCAGGTACGCCCCAATGCCGAGGGCCAGCGCCGCCTGCTGCTCAACGTCCAGATGCGCCCTAACGAGGCCGTGCTGGGCGACGTGGAGGTGACCGCTCAGCGCCAGACGACGCCCGGCAACATGGAGCACCTGCAGGTCGAGGACGTCCGCCTGATGCGTACGGCCAGCGGCAATGCCGTCGAGGACATGATAGGCACGATGGCCGGCGTCAACATGAACAACGAACTGTCGTCGCAGTACAACGTGCGTGGTGGCTCGTTCGACGAGAACCTGGTCTACGTCAACGGCATCGAGGTCTATCGCCCTCAGCTCATCGCCTCGGGGCAGCAGGAGGGACTCTCCTTCATCAACCCCTCGATGGTAGGGGCCATCGACTTCTCGACCGGCGGCTTCACGGCCGAGTATGGCGACAAGATGTCCAGCGTCCTCGACATCACCTACCGCCGTCCCGACTCGCTCGACTACGAGGCCACCCTGGCCATGACCGGCGCCAGCGCGGCCCTGGGGCAGCGGCGCGGGGCCTTCACCCAGCTGCACGGCCTGCGCTACAAGCGCAACTCGACGATACTCAACTCGCTCGATACCCACGGCGAGTACGACCCTATCTTCTTCGACTATCAGACCTTCCTGACCTATACCTTCGGGCAGCGTCAGCAGTGGGACCTTACCTTCCTGGGCAACATCGCCATCAACGACTACCGCTTCACCCCCGAGAGCCGCGAGACGACCTTCGGCACCAGCGAGGTGCACCACTCGTTCAAGGTCTACTTCGACGGCCACGAGAAGGACCGCTTCGACACCTACTTCGGCGCCCTCACCCTGGGGTATAACGGCCTGAAGAACACCAAGCTGCAGCTCATGGCCTCGGCCTTCATGACCGACGAGCGCGTGACCTACGACATCGCGGGCGAGTACTGGATGGACCAGGCAGCCTCGGTCTCGAGCTCAGGCCTGGGCGTAGGCCGCTACATGCAGCATGCCCGCAACTACCTTCAGGCCTCGGTCATGGCCCTGCAGCTGAAGGGCGTCACCCAGCTGGGCCACAACCGCCTGAGCTACGGCCTGTCGGCCCAGAGCGAGCGCATCAGCGACAAGATAGCCGAGTGGGAGCGACGCGACTCGGTAGGCTACTCCCTGCCGCGCGACGAGGGCAAGCTCCGCGTGGTCGAGAACCTGCATTCCGCCTACCGTGGCACCAGCACGCGCCTGGCCCTCTTCGTGCAGGATCAGTACGGATGGGACGCCCTGGACGGCCGCTTCCTGCTGCAGGCAGGCGTGCGCCTCAGCCACTGGACGTTCAACGGCGAGTGGCTCCTCTCGCCCCGCGCGTCGCTGCGCTATACCTATGGCGCTGAGCGCAACCGCATGGCGCGCCTCGCCGCCGGCCTGTACTACCAGTCGCCCTTCTACCGCGAGTACCGCCTGTCGTACACCGATGGCGACGGCAACCAGATGGTCGAGATGAACCGCAGCATCCGCTCGCAGCGCTCGTGGCAGGTCATTGCCGGATGGGACTACACCTTCCGCGCCTACGACCGCCCCTTCAAGTTCACGGCCGAAGCCTACTACAAGGGCATCAGCGACTACATCCCCTACACGGTCGACAACGTGCAGATACGCTACCTGGGCACCAACACGGGCCATGCCTACGTCACCGGCGTCGACGCCAAGATCTTCGGTCAGTTTGTCGACGGTACCGACTCGTGGCTCAGCCTGTCGCTGATGAAGAGCCCCGAGACCTACGACGAGCCCTCGCCTATGGGCGGAAGTGCCGTCCGCCTCACCACGTCGCGCCCCACCGAGCAGCGCTATGGCGTGGGCCTCTTCTTCTCGGATTACTACCCCGGCCACCCCGACTGGCGCGTCTTTCTGCGCGGCGTGTTCAACGACGGCCTGCCCTTCTCGTCGCCCGAGGGCGGACGCCGCGCCGGCGTGTTCCGTACGGCAGCCTACAAGCGTGTCGACCTGGGCGCCACCCATGCCTGGACGGCCGACAACACCCGCTTCATGCGTCAGCGCCGCTGGCGTTGGATGCGCGAGGTGACACTGGGCCTCGACATCTTCAATCTCCTCGACATCGACAACACCAACTCGTACTACTGGGTCACCGTCATCGGCGACGATGGCTCGACGGCCGGCAACCCCACCTATGCCGTCCCGAACTACCTTACTGGCCGCATGATCAACGCCTCGTTGGGCGTGCGCTTCTGATACCCCCCCCCCTATATAGTTATACCGCAGGAACCCCCGAAAATGACAATGTTTTCTGTTAAATGATGTTAACAGAAATGTTAAAAATGTAAACTGTCGAGAATTCCTCCTCAAGACAGACACTTAGCGTCACATTTACAGCGTCACAGTTATTGTGCCCCCACGCAAAAAAGTTGGACATGAAATTTTATATATTTATATATATTTATATAAATATATAACTCCTCCTTCCAATGGTTCACCGTGCAGAAACTGTGACGCTGTATCTGTGACGCTTTGATGCATACAAAATGCTGCCACTGATTGCAAAATTAGATTCTAGTAATCAAAATGACCTCAACAACACATTTTTTGTCCTCATAATAATTGCAAAATGAGAGAAAAACATTATATTTGCAGCGACAAATCAAACGATTGAACCTATGCAACAAACAGATCTGATCATACAATACGCACCTGCTGTAAGTGCGATCAAGACTGCTATCCTACAGGGGCAGTACGAAGCTGCCAAGGGTGTGAACCGCATCCAGCTAGCCGTCTATTTTGCTATTGGCAAATACATTTCGGTTAATACTCGCACGCAGGCTTGGGGTACGCATGCACTGGAGTTTATCAGCGATCAGTTGCGAAGAGAACTGCCGGGTTTGCGTGGATTCTCTGCTACTCAGATGAAGGAGATGCGCCTGTTCTACGAAGGATGGCAGATGCTTGATAGTAATCCGACAATCACGATTGTCGATAATACAGACAAGATTGAAATTACAAATTCGTCGGTCACAACCGACGAATTACAATGCACAGATAATCATGTAGATACAAATTCGTCGGTTGCACCGACGAATTGATAGACATACATCATGCCATCACGGAGGTCGGAGGCAAATTGGCCACGGTGGTCAGCATTACCTGTCCCTTTGATCTCTCTTTCCCTCTTAGCTTAAGTCCGAGCCTGGGAATAAGTTATGTCTTACTCCGCTCATAAGTTGTGACTAAATAAAAATAAGATAAAGCTATGCCCTCTACTTGTCCTGTTTTTTATCTTCTATTAAGCCTTGCCTTGGTCATCGATTATGATCGGCCTTAGTCTTAATAGAGGCTTCGGTTTTGTCTTCAATAATAGCAATACAATCTCAGTAAACAACTATTTTGAAAATATCACATATCAGATTGGCATGTTTTTGTTAAAAATGCATATAAAACATGCATTTTGACCTCTGCGTTTCTCAAAATTCCGTAAAAATGATTATCTTTGCGCTCAAAGAGCGCGACTCTCTGCTGTTTGCTTCTGCGGTCGTAACGAATGGATTAAACCCGGTAGTAAGTACTTTTTTGAGCACATGACACGTGTTTATTCCATCATTGATCTGACAAATCTTCAGGCAGCGTAAACGAATTAAGTTTGCAAAAACATAAAGTCAAACATATAAATCTAAACAATATGGAAGATATTATAGTAAGCGTGCCAAAGTCTGTCGCACAGTTTGTTGCTCGACTGTTGGAGAAAATGGGCTACTGTATCCGCAACAGGAAGCTCAAAGGGAGCAACGCTCCTACGTTCCGCGAACTGTTTGAACGCGCCCAGCAGGAGTCTTCCATGGATCACGAGTGGACTCTTGAAGAGATAAATGCAGAAATTAAAAGCGCTCGTCAGGAAAATACCCAATTATGTATGCAGTAATTGACACCAATGTGTTCGTGTCGGCTCTGATCACAAAGAACCCTGAGTCACCAACTCGTCTCGTCTATGACTTCATCGACAACGGAGATATAGTACCTCTATATAATGACGAGATAATCGCAGAATACAAGGAGGTCCTCTCACGCCCGAAATTCAAGTTGAGCCAGGAAATCATTGCTGCATTACTTTCTCTTGTCGTTGAGAATGGCATCAGTTCTGACCGCTTTGCCTACTCAGAGACGATGATAGACGAGAAAGATAGAGTCTTTTATGAGGTATCGCTCTCTATTGATGATTCTTTCCTTGTGACGGGTAACCTCAAGCATTTTCCTGCAACCCCACACGTCATCACTCCACATCAAGTTGTAGAATTATTGAAGAAATAGCATAAAGTCAAACAATTAAATTCAACAGATTAGTCATTGCTTTCCTTCGATAAACTTTAGGGTAAGCTTATTGACACTACAAAACAGAAATAACAATTAGAAATCAAGAGGACAGTGCACCACGTGTGTAGCCACTTCACCAGTGTATTATTTAAAATCAAAATATTAATCACGGAAGGTGATGCGGAATCCGTCCGACAC
>JAZUIL010000216.1:0-2029 GCA_045642245.1 Bacteroidales bacterium | reverse complement strand
GCTGTGACGATGGTTCCGATGCCAGCGATGGTAGGAATCATTCCCCACTCACCGCCTGCAAGCAGATAGAGAGAACAGCCAACAATGACACAAACCAGATCGGTAATGATGCGGATATACTTGAACTTCCACCATTTCCAGGTGTTTGCCATGATCAACGCCACTGCATCGTAAGTCGAGACACCCAGATCGGCCGTGATATAAAAGGCTGAACCGAAGCAGATCAGCACAATACCGACCACGAGACAGATGGCTCTGACCCAAAGCGCAGGCTCTGCCAGGAATGGAATCATGCGGAACATGTCGTAGGAAAACTCCACAACATAACCCAACAGGAAAAGATTGATAAATGTGGCAATACCAATGTAATGACGGTCAAACACCAAGGCGAACACGAATAGGACAGCATTGGCAATCATATAAAGAGTGCCAAATTGAATAGGGACAAGCGCATCCAAACCCGCCATAAAAGTCTGAAATGGATCTACGCCAAACGACGCAATCTTAAAAATCGCAACACTGACAGCTCCTGTAAGTACGCCAAACAAGGACATTAAGATTCTCTTAGAGAGTGTTTTCTTTTCCATAAAACTTTACAATGCAAGATCTTGATATATTGCCACGTTCTTTCGGGCAAATTCATGTTTTATTTGTGCAAAGCTACGAATTTTCCGGCACATAGTAGCAAAAACGGTAAATAAAACTGATCCAACGATCGTAAACATTTGAGATATGCCAAGTGGTAATCGCAAATCAAGGTACTAACTACGGCTATCTTTGCCCCATTTGGCGGCTTTCCCCTGTTTTTTTAGTTAAAAAGGACCTGGGTAGCCAATAAACGTTAATTTTTATACGATTTTTTCAAACATATTTGGCAGGTCCGTTTTTTAGCACCATCTTTGCACCGCGCTTTTAGAAGTGCACCGCAGAAAAATCTAATCAGAAAAACACAGAAAGAACAAAACATTAGAAACATTTATTTCGTATCAAGTAAATTCTTTTTATTCTGACAAAATAAGATTAAAATATTTCCTATTAAGTACTTGCAGCTAGTGTTCGAATAACAACAATTAAAACAAAAACAATTATGAAAGAACTCTGGCTCATGTGCAACACCAGCCTTTATTTTACCCTCAAGTCTCAGAACGAGGATCGTATCAATGCAGGAGAAGTAGAACTCTTCCTCCTTCCATCGAGCATGTACAAATTAAGCTACTGTAAGCTTCCTCAGAACCTTCAGGATGCTGATGACATCCAGGCATGTGCCAGCACCTCCTTCGATGATCAGGAGCATATAGCCAGCCTTCTGACTCAACTCGGTCAGATTGACGGTAATGCGTATGACAAAGTCGTAGTATGGCAGAACTCTACCATCGACGAGCTCACATTCCTCTTCATGATCAGTTATTTTTTCGATTCAACTCTCCACATCCATAACACATATTGTTCTGGAGACCTGCATAATGCAAAGAAAGGTATCGAACGGGACTTGTGCAAGTTTTTTAATAGCGGTACGGAGAATATCATCCCTGCAGAGCTGCATCAGCGCATGGCCAACTGGTATGCCAAGGGTCTCAGCCTTCCTAATACGCTGAAAGCCATCGAAGACTCACGTTTCACCTTCATCAACCAGGAGGAAATCGGCATCAACGTGATCTTTGCCTGCAAAGACAGCTATCAGGATGTCTGTGTTATAGCAAACAATGTAATCAGCTTTTATAAGGTAAGAAAGCGTATCTCTCTGCCTGCACACGTAGTACTCCATTATATCAACGAAACCATCAAGACCGGTCTTCTCAAGATCGACACAATCGAAGGCGACAGCTCTGCAGCATACAGCCAGGACACCCTCGATAACGACCTCGTACACTACCGCGTCATCATGCCATCTGCACAAGCTATCAAGGACATGATTAGCAAGGAAAGAATCGCAAAGGATACTCTGAGAAGAAAGAGAGCATAAGCTAATAACTTTCAATTCCCAGAAGTCCAGAGGTCTTAGGCTTTTGTTGCAGCCAGTTATAAGAAA
>JAZUIL010000215.1:0-8765 GCA_045642245.1 Bacteroidales bacterium | reverse complement strand
ATCTTCACCTATCAGTTCCCACAGGCTGCTCAGGCATTTGAGGAGGCTCAGGTTGAACTGACCACACTTTCAAACTACACCGAGCTCGTTACTGAGGCTGCAGAACTCAACTACATCAAGGAAGAGGACATTGAGGTACTCAAGCAGTGGCGTGCTAACCCAAGCGAGTGGGGAAAGTAATTAAAGTTTAGAGTTTCGAGATTAGAGTTTAGAGTAGTTTGAAAGAAAAAAGCTGTTTTTGTTTTATATAAAAACAGAACTTCAAACACTTATTAACTCTAAACTTTATGACTACTCTAAACTTTAAACCATTAACTCTAAACTAAAATGTCAAGATATACAAGCGAAGTAAAAATAATCAACGCGGCTCAGGCTTCTGTCTGGGCCCGTATTAGTGATTTCAGCATCTATCAGCAGATGAAGGAAAACCTGCCTGCTGAGCAGAAAGCCGCTATCAAGGCTAAGATCAACGAGATGGGAGAGGGAAAGATCCAGTTGAGTGATTTCCAGTTCTCCGCTGATGCGGTAGACTTCAAGGTCTCGGGTATGGATGTACGTGTCTTTATTGCGGAACGTGAAGAGCCGATGAAATGCGTAAAATATAAGGCAGACAAGGCTCCGATTGATTTTACGCTCTGGATTCAGCTTCTGCCAAAGGAGGCTTACCAGACCAAATGTAAGGTGACTGTTGAGGTGGATATTCCATTCTTCCTGAAGCCAATGATCGGCAAGAAGCTCGATGGTGTGGCTGATCAGATTGCAGAATTCATGACTAAAATTCCTTATTAATGAAACTCTGGGAAAAATCCGTACAAGTAGATAAGGATATCGAACGTTATACCATTGGTCTTGACCGCGAAATGGATCTGTATCTGGCTCCATTCGACGTGCTTGGCTCTATGGCTCATATCACCATGCTTGAGACTATCGGTTTGCTCGAAAAGAGTGAGCTGGAGGTATTGCTCAAGGAGATGAAAAGCATTTATCAGGATGCTTGTGCAGGTAAGTTTGAAGTCGAGGAAGGAATTGAAGATGTCCATTCACAGGTGGAGCTCCTTCTGACCCGCCGTCTTGGCGACATCGGTAAGAAGATCCATTCTGGACGTAGCCGTAATGACCAGGTCCTCATAGATCTCAAGCTTTATATGCGTCATGAAATCAAGGAAGTTGTGGCAGAGGCTGTCAAGCTTTTCGAGATGCTTCAGAAGCAGAGCGAAGCTTACAAGAATGTCCTGATGCCTGGCTATACCCATCTCCAGGTGGCTATGCCATCTTCTTTTGGCCTTTGGTTCGGCGCTTATGCAGAAAGCCTTGTCGATGACTTGCAGGTTCTACAGGCTGCTTATAAGGTAGTCAATCGCAATCCGTTGGGAAGTGCTGCAGGTTATGGCTCTTCATTCCCATTGAACCGCCAGATGACTACTGATCTGCTTGGCTTTGATTCGATGGCTTATAACGTCGTTTATGCACAGATGGGCCGTGGTAAGACTGAGCGTGTCGTAGCACAGGCTTTGGGTGGCATTGCAGCAACATTGGCAAAGCTGGCATTCGACGCATGTATGTATTCGAGCCAGAACTTCGGTTTCATCAAGTTGCATGATGCCTTTACAACTGGTTCGAGCATCATGCCACATAAGAAGAATCCGGATGTATTCGAGCTCACTCGTGCTAAATGTAATAAGATACAGGCAGTCCCAGAGCAGGTAATGTTTATCTGCAACAACTTGCCAAGCGGTTACTTCCGCGACCTGCAGATCATCAAGGAGGTGTTCCTGCCAACTTTCGACGAACTGAAGGATATCCTGCGCATGGTGACACTGATGATGGAGCATATCACGGTCAACGATCATATCCTCGAGGATACCCGTTACGACTTGATGTTCTCTGTAGAAGAGGTGAACCGCCTTGCAACTGAAGGTATGCCATTCCGTGACGCTTATAAGAAAGTAGGTCTGGATATTGAGGCTGGTAAGTTTACCCCTGTCAAGGAAGTGCACCATACGCATGAAGGCTCTGTAGGCAATCTCTGCACCGCTCAGATTAAGGCCTTGATGGAAGAGGTGCTTTCTGGCTTCCACTTCGAGAAAGTGGACGATGCTGTCGCACAGTTAGTAAAATAAATAGCACAGGGAATTTATGGGAATCAAAAGTATTTTTTCATGGGGAGGAAAACTTTTTGTTCCTTTGAATTCCTTGTTCGTTTTGTTTCTGGTGTCTTTCGTCTCTTGCGCTGATGACGACTTGTCCGAAAGTCCTGTTCCAGCAATGCGAATAAACTATTCCTGCAATATCTCGACCATCAATGCAGCATTGCAACAGACGGATGTACCGCATCTGGATTGCCAGCCAGGGTATGTGCTGATCAATGCACATCTCCATGTCAGTGAAGTGATCGGGTATGGAGGACTCCTGCTTTTTCATAGCGCTTTTGAAGATACTTATTACGCTTTTGATCTGGCTTGTCCTTATTGTTTCCAGCAGTCGCATAAGGTACAGCTTATTGAGATGAACGATACTTTCTCGGCTTTCTGTCCGACGTGTGAATCTGAATTCAGGGGTGTGCAATATGGTTCTCCAGCAGCGTTTGTTGGTCCTGCCAATGCAGAAAACCTTCCGTTGCGTGCTTATCGTGCCAAGATGATAACCGGTAATACTTTGCTAGTGACCCCATAAATTCCTTTTGTCTTTTTCTATGACCCGTTTTCTTTGTGTCTTGACCTTTTTCATGATGGTACTGGCGTTTGCCTCGTGCCACGATGAGGTATTGACACAAGGAAATGCTCAGCCGACGATAGAGCTGGAAGGAAAAGATTGTTTTGACTTCGGGTCATTACTCACAGGTTCCACTTCATCCACTCGTAAGTTGCTTGTACAGAACAAGAACAACGGTATTCTGGAATTACAGAGTATTACTTTGCGAGGGGGAATTGAAAGTCCTTTCAAGATCAATGTTGACGGTATGGCCGGGACGTCTTTTATTCGTCCGGAATTGCTTCACATTGCAAAAGGCGACTCGCTTTTTGTCCTGCTCGAAGTGTCGGCTCCCGTGAAACAAACTGAGAGGGAGTGCACGCTGGAAGACTATCTTGACATTTCTTGCAATGGGCGTGTGACGAGCATCCGACTCATGGCAGTATCGTTGAATGTTGAGCAATTAAGAGATTTCGTGCTTACGGAGGATTTGCGTTGGGATGCAAGTGGCTGTGATAAACAGATATTTGGAACGCTGACAATTCCGGAAGGCTTTACCTTGACCGTAGCTGACTCGACGACACTTTTCATGCATGATCAGTCGCGTATCGAGGTCTTTGGACGTTTGGTAATAGAGGGTTCTTCTGATCATCCGGTAACCATGATGGGAGATAGAACGGATAAGATGTTCGATAATCTCTATTATTATGATATGGGAGGCCAATGGGGTGGCGTGAACATTCATCCTGGTAGCGAAGGAAATGTTTTCGATCATGCTTTGCTCAAGGGAATGACAGAAGGTGTCCGGCTCCATCAGTCAGCTGCTAAGTCTCAGTCTCTGGAGACGGAATTTCTGCTCGATGATAATCAGCAGCTGGTAGTCAGGAACTCTACTCTTATGAATGCTGACAGTGCATTGATTTATGCAGTGAATAGCAATATGATTGTAGAGAATTCTCTGCTGATGAATAGTGGAGGACCTTTGCTTGAATTGCGTGGCGGAGTCTATGATGTGACTCACTGCACATTGGCAAATTATGCTTTCTGGACAGTGATCCGCGGTGCAGATTTATTGTTGGCTAATTACGCAGAGGAGAAGGAAGGACCGATCCTGAATTGTCCGCTTTATCGTTGCAATTTTACTAATACGCTTGTCTATGGACGATCGGGTATGGATCCGAATGTGGACCTGGGGTATCGTCCGTACATAAATGGTGACGGTGTCGTAGCGGATAGTATCTTTACCTATCGTTTCGATCATTGCCTCCTACATGCCAGTGGCGGTTCGGATGACGATGACTTCATCCAGACGCTTTGGACAGAAGATCCTCTTTTCCAACTTGTGGATATGCCTAATTATATCTGTGATCCGCATTTGCAGTCGGAATCTCCGGCTCGTGGAAAGGGTAATCCTAGAACAATAAACAAGCTACCATTGGATCTGGACGGTAAACCTCGTGCAGAGACTCCGTCCATTGGTTGTTATGAATAATATAAACAGCATATTACTATGAAACCAACATTCGCTAAAGAGATTTACATGGAGCGTCGTGCACGTCTCCAGAAGACTATGGGAAGCGGTCTCCTGCTTTTCTTAGGTAATGGTATTGCATCATACAATTATCCTGACAATAATTATATGTTCCGTCAGGATAGTACATTCCTATATCTTTTCGGTCTTGATTATGAGGATCTTGCTGCTGTTATCGATGTAGATAACAACCGAACCATCATCTTCGGTGACGAACTCACGATTGATGATATCATCTGGACAGGCGTTCAGCCAACTTTGGCAGAAAAGAGTGCTGCTGTGGGTGTGACAGAGACGCGTCCGATGGCAGAGCTGCAGAAGTATATCGATCAGGCTCGTCAGCAGAAACAGGCTGTTCATTTCATCCCGCCTTATCGTGGCCATACTATTATGTGGCTTCAGGAATTGTTAGGTAAAGAGGCTCAGCCATCACTTGATCTGATTTATGCAATGGCAGATATGCGCAACCATAAGGCTCCTGAGGAGATTGCTGAGATTGCTAAGGCTATCGACATTACGGTAGATATGCACGAACTGGCTATCCGTATGGTTCATCCAGGTGTGACCGAGAAAGAAATCGCTGCAGCTATCTGCGAGGTGGCACAGCGTAAGGGCTACTACTTGTCGTTCCCAACCATCGCAACAAATCATGGCGAGACCTTACATAATCATGGCTATATCCATACGTTGCAGGAAGGTGATATGCTGTTACTTGATGCTGGTGCTGAGACAGAAATGCACTATGCCGGTGACTGCACTACCACCATGCCTGTAGGCCGAGACTTCACCGATCGTCAGAAGGCTGTACACAGCATTCTGCTAGAGACCTATCAGAAGGCTGGCTCAATGATTCGTCCAGGTATTACTTATCGTGAGTGCCATGTCGCTGCATGGGCAAATATTGCAGAAGGTTTGAAGTGTCTTGGCTTGATGAAGGGTGATCCGATGGAAGCTGCTGAGGCTGGTGCCGTAGCTATGTTCATGCCTCATGGTTTAGGCCATATGATGGGAATGGATGTTCATGATATGGAAAACTATGGTGAGGTACATGTCGGTTATCCACGTGGACAGGAAAAAGATCCTCGTTTCGGTTTCCGTTCTCTCCGTTTGGGTCGTACGCTTGAACCAGGATTCGTGTTTACAGTAGAACCAGGTATTTACTTCATTCCAGACTTGATTGATCAGTGGCGTGCTGCTGGCAAGTTTACTGAGTTTATCAACTATGAAGCTCTTGAAGCGTGGAAAAACTTTGGTGGCTGTCGTAATGAAGAAGATTATCTCATTACTCCAGAGGGAGCTACTCTTATTGGTCGCCATAAGCCTGGTACCCTTCAGGAGATGTTGGCTTGCAGAGGTTAATATGCGGATAAACTCGATCTTATATTTATTTGTGGCATTGATGACCTTTTGCTGTTGCTCTGGTCCTGCCACGGAAGAAAATAGTCAGCCTGCAGGAGACAATCCTGCAGGCTGTTGTGATACGCTCTCGGCTTGGATGCCAGAATCGGATTCTTTGTTTGTTGAAGAAAAGCTCGATTCTCCAATTCCTCGGGATTTTGTTTCATTAGCAGAATTCTGTCCTGATATTCTGCAGGATATCCGATATTATTCAACCTTTAATTTCGTTGGCCGACGTATCCCTGGTTACGAAAGGCCTATGGCTTATCTGACTCGACAAGCCGCTGAAAATCTGCGTGCTGCAAATGACGAGTTGATGCAGCAAGGATATCGACTGAAAGTCCATGATGCCTATCGTCCGAAGCGAGCTGTGGATTATTTCATTAAGTGGGGTCGAGATATGAAAGACCAGCTGATGAAGGACTATTTCTATCCGAATTGTCCGAAATCCGAACTGTTCAGGCAAGGATATCTTGCGCATAAATCAGGACACTCTCGTGGATCGACCGTGGATGTCTCACTTTTTGATATGAAGACTGGCAAGGATGCAGATATGGGTAGTCCTTATGATATGCTCGATGAGGTCTCCCACTTTGATTACATTAAGGGTTTGAGTGAAGATCAGATTGCTCGCCGAAAGCTCCTTCGTTCGGTCATGTCGAAGCATAATTTCAGACCTATCACGTGTGAGTGGTGGCATTTCTCCTTACGCAATGAGCCTTATCCGAATACGTATTTTGATTTCCCGATAAAATAAAAAACGCTGCCAAGAGTATTTCTGGCAGCGTTTTTGTATGCTTGTCTTTTATCTTATGAAAGATGTGTCCCGGCAGTAGGATGATCTATAGCATCTGCTTGAGTGATGACAACCTCCTTGACACCAGCACTGATTGCTTCAAAGGAGTTTTCAAGTTTTGGCAACATGCCTCCACTAACTACTCCATCGGCAACTAACTGAGGGAATTGAGCTGCAGTAATCGATGGAATCACGCTGTCATCATCCTCAGGATTCATCAAAACACCCTTCTTTTCGAAGCAATACATCAGTGTGACCTCAAAATGCTGGCTAAGGGCTTTGGCAACTTCTCCAGCAATCGTGTCGGCATTAGTATTCAAAAGAGAACCCTTGGTGTCATGGCCAATCGGGGACATGACAGGAACGACTCCTTTTGCAATCAAGTCTCCTAAAAGATCTGCATTGACTGCATCGATGTCGCCGACAAAGCCGTAGTCAACTTCCTGAATACTGCCATCTTCCATCTTGACTTTCTTCAATGGACGCTTGTGAGAGACGATGACATTCATATCTGCGCCAGTGAGGCCTAACGCGTTGACTCCACGTGACTGCAACTGTGCCACGATGTTCTTGTTGACCAGACCTGCATAGACCATGGTAACGACTTTCAGCGTTTCTGCATCTGTGACACGACGTCCTCCGATCATAGTTTGAGCAATACCTAGCTGTTCAGCTACTTTCGTTGCACTACGACCACCACCATGGACTAAAACTTTCAGTCCTTCGATATTTGCAAATTTGTCGAGCAAATTGTTCAATGACGCTTCGTTCTCAACGATAGCACCACCTACTTTAACTACGGTTAATTTCATTAGTGCCACTCTTTAATACGCTGTTCATCTTCGAGTTTGCAGATCAATAGTACACCATTGTGCTCTGAAACAATCACATCCTTAAGACCCTGGATTACTACCTGTTTGCCCTGTGGAACACGCACCATACAACCCTCAGACTCAATCATTTTTACACCGTCACCAATCACGGCATTACGGTCATCATCCTGTGGGGTAAGCGTATGGAGACTACCCCAAGTTCCGAGGTCACTCCATCCGAATTCGGCTGGCATAACAAATGCTAACTGAGTTTTCTCCATCACGGCGTAGTCAATGGAGATCTTTGGACAGGTAGCAAATAATTCGTCAACCACAGGCTGTTCGTCTGAGGTAAAGAATGATGGAGCCATCTTGTCCATGATTGCTGAAATTTCTGGCTGATACTGACGTAATTCGTCGATGATTGTCTTAACCTGCCAGATAAACATACCTGAATTCCAAGTGAATTTACCCGTTGAAAGATATTGCTTAGCAGTCTCTAAGTCTGGTTTCTCGCGGAATGAAGCCAGTTTGAAGATCTCATCTTCCTGCTTTTCGCCTTGCTCAATGTATCCGTATCCGGTCTCAGGTCGGGTTGGCTGCATACCCAATGTTAGGATACGATTACCACCTTTTACAAAATCAAGCCCACGAGCTACAACTCGCTTGAATTCGTCTGTATTTGTGACGATATGGTCAGAAGCTGCTACTACGATAGAAGCATCTGGGTCTTCTGCCTGGATCTTCCAACTGACATACGCCACGCAGGGAGCAGTATTTCGCATACATGGCTCCAGAAGAATATGCTGAGGATTGATGCCTGTAAGCTGCTCTTTTACCAGTTGAGCAAAATTCTTGCTGGTAACAACCCAGACATGTTCAATATCTATGAGGCCGCCGAAACGGTCAAAAGTCTGTTGGATCATGGTGCGTCCTGTTCCCATAATATCGAGGAACTGTTTTGGACACTGAGGAGTTGACATTGGCCAGAAGCGGCTACCGATGCCGCCTGCCATAATGACTAAATGATTTGCCATATTTTTTAGTATATTTGTGCAATCTTCATTGCTCTTGTTTTTGATGTTGCAAAGGTAATCATTTATTCTTTTTTATGCAAATTTTCAGTTCAAAAATAATCATTAATTACATTAAATTACAAATGTATCTTCTTTTTGTTATTTTTTTTACAAAATCTTTGCATTATTCTAAAAATTTTCATACATTTGCACCGATGTAACTCGGCATTTTTTGGAATTATTTTTTTAACCATATTATAAACTTAAACATTTTTTCGCTTATGAAGAAATTTTTACTCTCTTTGGCAGTTGCAGCTTTTACATTTGTAGCTAATGCAGCTGAACGTACTACAATTTGGAAAAATGATGGCTCACTTGGAGCTATTTCTTGGAGCGGTGAATACCGTTTCGGTCTTGAGGGTCATGATGGCGCAAATGAATGTGCTGCTACATTTGACGAGGCAACATGGAATACCCTTATGACTGAGACATTCTACATTGCAATTGAGAAGACTGGCACT
>JAZUIL010000214.1:0-32874 GCA_045642245.1 Bacteroidales bacterium | reverse complement strand
CGGTCATAGAGTTCCACTGCACCCTGTGCAATCACTACGTTGCGGATGAAAGTGAGGTTATCGTAATCGAAAGGAACCTGGATTCCCACCCAAGTAGCCTGCTTCACTTTAGGCAGATTAACCACACGGTTACCATCGATGTAGAGTTTCAAAGCACGCTTATTGAATGATACAGCCACGGTATGCCAGCCTTTGCTGAATTTGTAGTCAAAGGTGGTGTCTATCACCTTGCTGCCATTGAGGTAGTAGTAATGACCACCGGTGCCATCACAAACAGGAAGATTGACATTGAAAACAGGAGCATCATCATTATCCCACACAGTGATCTCATCAGATGTGCGGTCAGTACTTCCTGCCAGGATCAACTTGATGTCGTTAAGACCGATGTTTTCTTTATTTGGCCAATAGTAGTAGTCAAACTCTACGGTGAACTCCTCAGTGAGGTAAGCTCCCTCTTGCTTGATGAGAGGAGTGATGAAACCGTTATCTGTAATCTCAACAACCTTCTGACCGTTGAAATTCTTTACCTCAGCCTTTCCTGCATTGAGGTCCCACTTGGATGGGAATTCGCCTAC
The DNA here is from genome assembly GCA_045642245.1 of Bacteroidales bacterium. Taxonomy (GTDB): domain Bacteria; phylum Bacteroidota; class Bacteroidia; order Bacteroidales; family UBA3663; genus Liminaster. The sequence continues at coordinate 32,299 of JAZUIL010000214.1, read as the reverse complement.
TGTCTCACCTTTGAAATCATCCTGGAAAAGAATCTTACCACCGCGCTTGAAATCGGTAGAAGTGTTTACCTGAGGTGCATTGTCCGAAGCCGCAACCTCTGGTTCATCGTTATCATCATTATTTTTCTTGGCACCTTTCTTTGCGCCATCAATAGCACCTTCAATCACATCCGTAGTCTTCTGGACAGCCTTGCTTTCAACTACATTTTCTGCAGTTCTTTTTACGGCTTCACCAATACGCTTAAATAAGCCCTGTGCACAAACATCAGCATTGTAGCACATCATGGCTACGAGAGCCAAAACAAATGTTTTCTTCATTTCAATTATTTTTTGAGGTTAAATATTCTTGTTATAAATAATAATCAGTTCGCTTTAACTAATATCTGGCGGCAAAGATACACCTTATTAATATAATACGCAATACCCCAAATGGGGGGGTTCGGTACTTTTATCCGAAAATTGATATTAATTTTTCGAAAATAGGTATTAATGATATCGTAATATCCTATTTTCTAACATGGCATATCTTCTATGGAACCATGGAAAGGATGCGATTATTTCTGACGCTTTTTCAGTTTCTGAACTGCATGTTCAAGACTTTCTGATGGCTGAAGGATATTATATTCCTCCCAGAAATCAGGATCATCGAAATCAGATACCTTTTTATCGAGCGTGTCATACCGACGGAAAGAGTCACGACGACTTGGTTTCTCTGTAGCAGGATGATGATCGGTCATAAGCATTTCCGAAACCGCTTCATAATGCACTGCCAGACCTCGCTTCTTCCAGTCACAGTCGAAGTTATATGTTGTACGAATGTAGGCAATATCAGAATACTGGCCGTCGTAGTAATAGTTGACCACCGTTTGAAGAGCTCGTGGACGGAATCGCATTCCGAATGGTTTTCTAGCTAACATAATCTTTGTCGCCTTCTGCCGATCAGAGCAATCCATATTGTATTCTATACGTGTAAACGACAGCGTGGCATGATCAATGTAGATCAATCCAAAATAAAGAGGATAGTCGGGTAATGAAAAAGAGGGTTGAAACGAAATAACATACTGCGGACGATCGTTTATGGTCTGAGGTGTCTCAATATCAAACTTATAACACTGCAGCATCTCTTCACACAAGAACTCTGCTCTATTCTTTACCAGATCAAGATAAAGCGCCTCAGTAGGACCACCTTGCACATGAACCGATATTGTATCCTTACTGCGCTGGCTCACCAATGATCGACCCTTAAGAATATGTACCTGATCGTAATCCGGATCATTCTCGTACGATGATTTATATAAGCTGACAACAGCCTCACTGACTCCGACATAAGTCTTACGCTTACGAATGGTCTCTCGGTAGAATGCATCATAGGACTCAGGGGTCTGACGATAGTTGACCGCCAACTTTTCAAGAGCTGCCTGTATAATGTTTTCTGGCGAATAGACAAATACATCCTGAAGCATCGTGGCTGTAGGATGAAGCATAATCTTAAGCTCTCGGCCACGAGAACCGACTTCATGTGAAAGAGATTCCTTCATCCGGATATGACCTACGGCTCCATTGCGATAACCTACGGCAGAGACATTAAGACGAGAAGGGATAGTGTCAAGACGAAGCGTAAAACGACCATCTGCATTGGTCTGAGTAGATACATTCTTGCCAGGAACACGAATCTGTGCATCCGAGATAGCTCGGCCAGAGACATCATCTGTGACCAGGCCATAAAGCGTAATCTGTGCCATGGCAGGAAGTGCACATAGCAGGATAAGGAATAATAATAGGGGCTTTTTCATATTATTTATTATTAGTATATACCTTTGATCCAGAAGAGTTGGCCACAAATTGCGGAGCATACTGGCTCTGAATTGTAGCAATACCGGAGGTGAAACAGCCAGGAGCTGTAACAAAACAATCGTAAGTGAGGAGATGGTTACCCTCTGGCAGACGAGTGATGAAAGCGTTGGTCACAGCATCCTTGGTCTCAAGATAATAGTAGAAGCGATCGGAGCGTGTATAATGAGACTTCTGGTCTACCGGCTCAAGGAATGATGGACGCTGATCAATAAGCGTCACATATTCAAGGTCTTTAGCCGCATGAATGCGCAGGGTGACTCTGACACGTTGTCCGACCTGGAGCGTATCTCCTTCTGCCAGTTGCTGAGCTTTTCCTTCTGCATCGACGACCTGTAATTGTTTAGCAATAGAGAGCTCATCAACACTATGAGCCTTTACCTCAGTCATCTCAGCCTTGTACTGATGATAAAGTGATCCCCATGCTGGATTAACGCCTGTACGAGAGACCTCTACCCTCTTGGCATCCGATGGTAAAGACATACGTACATAACCCAAATGACGATCAGTCTCTGAGACATCGACCGGATTGCCATCAATAAGAATCTGGAACTGCGGTACACTATCGACAGACGCATGGAGCCAGTCAGATCCTGTAGAAAGAATAGCATAAACAGCATCTGCTGCAAGGCTGGAAGAACCCCAGTCAGAAGTCTGCTTCTCGAGTAAAAGCCATTCTCTCATTTCATCAATCTCAGACTGCCGAGGTGACACCTCTGCAAAGGCCTGCAACATAGCAGATGTACATGCTACCGGAGAGAACCATGAATATCGGTCAAGTGATTCCCAATACATTCCCTTATGTGGATCATGCAACGCGAACTGACGGACGCTCTCCATCACACCTCTCGCCTCTGACGTGCGGCCATAACGATGCAAGGTCACTGCAGCAAGTGCACGAGAAGTCATGGACAGAGATCCCCAATCCATGCCAAGTTCCTTTAATGTTTTATTGACAAGAGACATGACGTCTTTTGCCATTGATCTACTCTGATAACCTGCAATATCATTGAGCATCTGACGGGTATAAACATAAGACCAGAAAGACATATAAGAAGGCTTGCCTCCAAATTTCTTTCTTTCGGCAATCATCTCTTGCTCAGCCTTTAGTGTTGCCTTATCGAAATAATGAGTAGCCTCTGTGATGAGGGTACGAAGTCCTGAATCATCTGGAAGACAACCAAGCCGATGAATCTCACCCAACAATTCAAGGACCTGTGAGGTTGCCCAATAAGAAGACTCAGACCGATCACCGAAATCAAGCCATAAGAAACCTCCATCGTTAGCCTGAAGTTTCTTGAGCGATGCGATCATCTGAGATGTGATATGTGCATTACGCTTCGCATCAAAAAGTTGATCAAGAGCTTGCATACGTAGCGTCTGGCGTTCTGCTTCAGGAAGCCATGGGGAAGCCAGCAACGAACTGATCTTCAGATCTTCATTCTGCTGTAATTGAGACACAAGGACATCCCCTGCTTTGCCTTGACGATCCTTCCATGACGATACTGCCTCTGCCAACAAAGGATTTTCAGACGTCAATTTACCAGCTAATGCTATGGCAAAGAGATTATGTGCCAACGAAGGACTGGTAATAGCCTCCGTATCAATAATAGAAGGCAACGCTGTCACACAATACCATGTTGGATTATTGCAGTACTCAAACGTAAGCCGTGATGTACCCTGAGCAGAAGCTGGAGCTAGAATATCAAGACTCAACTCCGAAGTCTGTGGCTGCATATAGAATGGCTGAGTCTCGATCACCGGTGTAATAGAACTCAGGATTGGGAGCATTTGCTGTTCTCCATCACCATTACCATCAGCGGCTAGAGCCTTGACACGGAAACCGATATATGGAGCATCCTGAGGGGCTTCATAATCAATCCGGATTACTTCCGTAGCATGAGCTTCCAGCTGAAGCTGACGACTGATTGTCTTGACAATAGCTTCTGTACGAGGATCAAACAACTCAATGAGTGCATCGGTCATGAGAACGCTGTCTGTAGCATTCATCACATTGGCAGACAAGGCAATGACATCGCCTGCCAGCAAGAAACGTGGCAGAGAAGCCTGTACCATGACAGGACGCTGAGCAAGAACTTTCTTCTGAATTCTATCAGTATTCAACGAAGAAGTATAGGCAAGTGCCTGCAAATGATAGGTTGTATTGAAATTCGGAACTTCAAATTCAACCGAGAAATCGCCATTTGCATCAGAGATAAGCTGAGGCTGCCATAATGCCACTTTCACTTCATCTGCACGAACGACGACATCTGACATTGATGGCTTACTCTCTTCCGTCTCAACCATAGCGTCTTCCATATCTCTACCGACAGCCTTAGACATCATGACACTGGCATTTCCAGCCAACATAGGAGCACTCTCAAGCATGACAGGAGCATCATCATCGTCTACCATATAGCGGCTGAAACTCCTTGTTGAACGTTGAGAATAGAAATTCTGTCCATAATAGTTCTCCGTCGGCATCTTAATATAGATAGAACCTGCCTTATCACGATGCGAATAGTACTGCAACGATGAATGTGACGAGTAATACGTCGGTGTATGATATGAGTGCAGCGAACGGCTATAAGTAGGTGCATTCAGATGCCAGTTATTTGGAGACAATGAATATAATGCCTCATTATATAACTCAAGCATCATGCGGCCTCCCTGGATAGGATTTCCCTTTTGATCAGTCAAACGGAAAGTCCAGTGTTCTGTACTACCAGGTCTGATCTTGTCACGGAATGTAACCGCAGTGAGGTTGGCCTCGTCACGCCAAGGAGCACGGAAATATGCATTCTCAGTATAGGACTGACCTTCATGGATCGAGTAGAAACGGATATTGATCTGCTCATCCAAAGCCTTTGGCATCTCCGCTGTAAACCAATGCATTCCTGGCTCATAGTGCAGCCAACCGGCAGATTCCTGACGGCCATTACTTGTGACAATATAATAAATGTGACTACCCGTAGAGGTTCCTATCTGGACACGAATATGTCCATCCTCATCAATCTTTTTACCTTCGTAAGGAACCCATAGAGGAGATTCTACCGGTGGCATTGTATCGGATTCACGATAAAGGACAAGCTTCGCTGTAGCAGGTTCAGTTTCCTTATCGTCAACGATATAAGCTTTAATCAAATACTCTCCAGAAGGTACCTTATCCCAATGATAATGCTGATCATCTGTCATAAAGTCCTCTTCCAGGACAAGTGTGGTCTTCTCTCCTTCTACACGAGAAAGCTGATAATGACAACGAATATTCTTCTCCGCAGGATCGGTATGCTCGTAGTTGATATTAAATGGAGCCTTAGTATTTGGCTTCAAGCAGATTGTCTGGTCACCGATGGAAAGACCTCGGCTTCTGCCAATCCAGAATTCACAACTTCCTTCATGTGTCTCACCTGCAGCATTTGTACAAGTAGCCTTCAAATGATAAGTAAGGAAAGGACGACGTGCACCTGACTCAGACTCCTGCATGGTCCACTCTTCAGGACATGTATACTCGAATCGACCTTCTTTATCTGTATTAACAGTAAAGACATGCGAATCATTGTTCTCATTCTCATACCACCAGAGCCATGGATGAGACTCCAGTCGGCAGCTCACCTCTGCTTCTGCTACTGGCATACCAGAATAAGTCATGACACGACCTTTCAGCTTGACTGGAGCTCCAGCCAACTGATGTGTATCATTCTCAGAAAGATCGACAAAGAACGAAGGAGTCTTATACTCGCTTACATCTACATAAGTCGTGTTATAATAACTGTCCTTTGAATTGACAGAACTGATCCGGAACGAGAACCGACCATTCATCCTGTCCGTCGGAATCTGGAAAGAAGTAACAGCCTGGCCCATGGCATCGGTAGTAAGAGTCTGCGAACTGATCTCGTTGCTTGAGGCATCCCTGAATACCACCTTTAGCTCGACATTAGAAACCGGCTGGCGCTTGCTGAAGCCTGCATTCCAAGCAATAACAGAAAGTCGGATCTCCTCTCCTGGACGATAAATTCCCAAATCTGTATGTACTGAAAGTCCACTTTCAAACAGTTTACGATCATCATTATAGACACTTTGAGTAGCTGCAGGAAGGAATGTATCCTGTCCTTTACTGAGGGTATAGCTGCATGAACCTGACATACTGATGGTAACGAAACCATCAGCAGATGTCTCATAAGTCTTCCCGTCAGAATTACGATTATAACGCTTATCTGGAGAATATACAATAGATACGTTCGACTCAGGACGTCCTGTCTGGCTATTGACCGCGAAAACAAGAGATGGTTGTCCTGAGGTATAATCATAACCATCGCGCTCAATGATTTTCTCTGGACGAATCTCAAATGTACGAAGGTCAGAGACACTGATCATACTAGATCGAATATCATCTTCTCGCATTTTTTCAATAACACGAGGACCAGTTGGAGTATCATAAGATGCCAAGACAATATATACACCATAAGGGACCGGTTTGAATTGAGCGGTAAGGTTCTCTGCATCAAATGGGACTTGACCATCGGCATGTACAGTCACCGTCTGAATAGGTGTAAATGTGGTTACGTCGACCTCCTTGATAGATCGCGGCTCAGGCACCTTTGGCAAGCGATAAAGTGTCAAATTGAAATCATTGACATTACGTGTTCTGGCAGTAATGATAAGAGGATCAGTACTCTGCAGCAGTGACGAATATGAAAGATCAACTTTACTATCTTCAAGTTGAGCAATCATATTCTGAATCTTGGCACTATAATCAGAATCAGGAAAACGTTTGAGGCAATCCTTTAATACATTATAATCCTTATCTTCAGGTCTTTCCGCCATGAGGAAGAGCGCAGACTCTGGGTACTTGTTATACTTCTCATACAGCTTAACATCTTCAGAACGAAGGTCATAATGATTCCATGGAGATACGTAACCACGAGAGATATATTCCTCAATATAAAGTCGTGGCATGATATCTTCATCAAGCAAATGCTGAGAAAGCCAGTTCTGACGCTGTTCGTATGAGAAATAAGTCTCTCCGGCTACACGCATTGTGACGAAATCAAGCAAGGTAGGAATAGCTCGATTTCCTAATTCCGAACCTGGAGTAATGAGATCCTCATAATCTTTCAACGGACGTTTCAAAGCGCTGACATCTCCATTACCTAATGGATTAAGCGCTTTTTCCCATAATTCTTGTTTCGTATAAGGTGATTGGACATCATATGGCGCAGAATCAACCAACTTTGCCTCAAGCAGATATATCAACGAACGGAGGTCTGCACCGATCCAAGTCTCTTTACCAAGGACTTTATCGATGTTTTCACATACTTCCTTCAGATTATGACGTGAAATCGAAGTCTTGGCCAGACCAATCTGCACAAGAGAAGACACAATGGCATGGCCATCATGACTCTTTATTGCCTGATCGAGCTGTTTATTGGCGTTCTGGGTCACAGTCTCTGGATAACGGAAATCAGGCATCTTGTCGTTTTTCTCATTCATAGCATGGATAGGGAATAACATAGTCAGGAGAAATAAAAAGGTTAAGAAATACTGCTTCATAATATAAATATTATAAAAGTCAAGAGGATTTCCTCAATATAACTAAATCATTGAAGGTTAGTCTTCAATGATTTAGATTGAATCTGTGTCCAAAAGTTTAAAATCAATGTACTCTCCTACCCCCTGAGGATGGTTTGCCTGGACGAGGAGAATTCCGATATGCTCCAAGCAATGGTAACTGCCAGTGATATCGGACAGCCAGGAAGCGGATCAAGATGACTGAGAATGCACATCCTAACTGACATACAATCTGTGGCGCTCCTAGCATGATAGCATTCGTATAGAAGATTCCTCCAACCATACAAGCCAATGCATAAATATCACGACGGAAAATTAGTGGCACCTCATTGATCAAGATATCACGGATAACACCTCCTGCAGCGCCTGTACACATACCCATGATATTTGCAGCCCAGAAAGGGAATCCTGCATCTATGGTCTTCTGAAAACCTACAAGCGTAAACAGGCCAAGTCCAATGGTATCAAAGAGGAAGATCGTATTAGATATCTTCTCAATAAACTTATGAAGAAACAGGAAAGCCAGCAATGCAAAACCAACAATGGCCAGATAAATCCATTGTGTCATCCAGAACGGACTCTGGTCTAACATAACATCTCGCAATGTACCACCACCTACTGCAGTGGCCATACCTACGATAAATGCACCAAACAGGTCAAACTGCTTGGCCGAAGCCAGACGTAAGCCAGAAATAGCGAAGGCAAACGTACCAGTATAATCAACAATATCTACAAAAGATATATCCATCCGGATAAAGATTACAAATTGTAATTATCTATTGGAAAACAAAAGAGTCATGTAAAGAGATGTCTCTACATGACCCGATATTTGCTTTTATGCGATTAAAATCTAATAAATGAATGGAGTAATGTTTTAACGAACTACCTCCATTGCGATGTAGCACATTGCAATCATATAAGCTGCAATAGCGGCTAACTGAAAATGCTTGTTCTTAAATAACTGTTCCATAATTAAAATAAACACCTTAAAATTAAAAATACCTTAAAAGAATAACGCAACGATTAATAAAAGGTTTCTTTGAGGACTCCTTTCGGCCGGTCAAGAAATTCGGAGAAGACCTTGCCAGGGGTTATCCTTTTGTTTGCGGTGCAAAGTTACGGCGTTTTTGGAGAATTCCCAAGGATTCGCACGAAAAACGCACATTTTCTTATTAATCGAGCTTTTTTTGTAGTATTTTGCTATTTTAACTACGCAAAAAACATGTTATAAAACATATTTTCTTCGATTCGGAACGCCTAAAAACAAGCAAATGGTAGATTTTAAGTTGGATCTTATAGAGAATTACGAGCAAATTATCAGATAATCTCCTCGTAAACCTGGAACATCATCTTGTCGAGCACGGCATCAGCCTTCTCCTCGCCCATAAGAGCGCCTGTCATAACATGGCCAAGAGCGAAACAAGCACCCGCACCACAGCCAGTAATGATGTTACCATCGCGCACACAAGACTTCTTCTGCACATCTGCGCCCAAGAGCTTATCCTCAAAGCCAGGATAGCATGTAGCCTTCTTTCCTTTAAGGATCCCCATAAGGCCATAGACCATCGGAGCTGCACAAACTGCGACAAGGAACTTGCCTGCTTTATTATATTCGTTGATAATCTCTGCCAATGGCTGGCACTGTGCCAGATTGCTTGAACCTGGCATACCTCCAGGGAGGAAGAGCATATCACCATCAGAAAGATTACTCTCTGAGAGAAGTGCATCAGCAATCACAGGTACTCCATTGCTAGCAGTTACTACCTTATCAGTGGTAATACTGACAGTAACAGTCTCAATACCTGCACGACGAAGGATATCAATAGGAAGAGTGGCTTCTACAATCTCAAAGCCTGGAGCAAGAGCTACGTATGTTTTCATATGTTGTATTTATTATCAATTAGTCATTTTCATTTATCTGAGAATCATTTTCTGATCTGACCCTCTCCTACTATTATATATTTATAGGTGGTAATTTCTGGCAAAGCCATAGGACCACGAGCATGTAATTTCTGTGTGGAGATGCCGATTTCTGCACCGAACCCGAACTGAGCGCCATCGGTCCATGATGTCGGGAGGTTCTGATAGACACAGGCTGCATCGATCAGACGGACAAATCGGCGGCAAACAGTTTCATCCTCACTCACGATACTCTCAGAATGATGGCTGGTGTGGTTTTGAATGTAATCTATCGCCTCTTCGGCACTATCTACAGTTCGGATAACCATGCGATAAGACAATGTCTCCATTCCAAAGTGCTCTGGCAGAGCACGCTGCAACATCTCCGCTGGATATTGGTCTGACAAGACATCGTAAGAGCGTTCATCTGCAAGGATCTCTACCTGAGGATTGTTTGCAGCCAGAGGTGCACAAAGCGTTGGAAGATCCACCAAACGGCTGCTATGGATGACAAGACAGTCCAAAGCATTACATACAGATACACGACGACATTTTCCATTATGGATAATTGCCGCTGCTTTCTGAAGATCAGCCTTTGCATCAACATAGATATGACAAACACCAGCACCAGTTTCAATCACAGGAACACGTGCATTCTCACGGACAAAGTCAATGAGTCTACGGCTTCCACGAGGTATTACCAAATCAACCTTACCTACCGCCGTCAGCATCTCTGCGGTTGCTTCACGATCGTTTGGCAAGAGTGTACAAAGCGCTTCTGGAAGTCCAGCTTCACGCAATACTTCATGAATAATCTCGACTTCCTTAATATTGGTATCTGCAGCTTCCTTACCGCCTTTAAGGATTACTGCACTTCCAGCTTTGAAACAAAGAGAGAATACATCAATCGTGACGTTCGGACGAGCCTCATAGATCACACCTATCACACCGAAAGGAACTGTTACCTTACGAATAGTCATTCCATTCGGACGTGTAGTCTCGCTCAGAACCTTATTGAGAGGAGAAGGCAATGCTGCGACATTACGAGTATCTCCAGCTATTCCATTGATACGATCTTCGTTGAGTAAAAGACGATCATAACGAGAATCTGATGGATCCATACGATCCAGATCCTTCGAATTCGATTCTATGATCTCAGCAGAATGTTGCACCAATGCATCGGCCAAAGACTTAAGTACGTCATTAACCTTTTCTTCCGAAAGATCCAGCAAAGAGAAGCTAGCCTTACGAGCCTCGTCAAGCATCATAGCGACTGTTGGCTTCTGTACGACCTCTTTGTACTGGAAACAGTTATGAGCCTCATCATATTCGTAACCTGCGCCATTGAGCTTGACCAATAGAGCGGCAGGATCAACGTCCTCCTCTTCACATAGTTCGTCAAGAGAAGCATATTGATCGCGCAACTTCATGTTTATCATGCTGAAAAGCATGTCGGGATCTTGTGGCAGATACATTGTCAGTCTATTTTTGTCAATTAAAGATAGGGGTTATTTGTTGACTCAAATCCAATGGTTGTGGAAGGTCCATGTCCAGGGAATACTTTGGTTTCTGGAGGTAAAGTCAGCAACTTCTCCACAATGCTTCGTACAAGCAACGGTCCATTTCCTCCCATCATCGATCCGAAATCGGAACGTCCAATAGAACCACAGAATAAAACATCTCCAGAGAAAAGGACCTGATCAGCGGGCAGATAGAAACACAGGCCATGGAAACTATGTCCTGGACAGTCAATGACCTCTATGCGATGTGAACCATCGCCATTCTCCTCTCCTAACCATAGGACATCTCCTTCGTTCAAATTCTTGTCAATTGGAAGCCAGTGCAAAGGAGTATCTACTCCAAATGCAACACTTTGCAGTTGGACAGACGGCAAATGGTTCTGCTCATCCATACTTCCATAGATATTAATATTATATGTACGCGCGACATAAGCCGAGCCCATACAATGATCCGTGTGTCCATGTGTCTGCAATACCATCTGCAACTTCAGTTCATTTTCCTCAATATATCTGTGAACTCGCTCCCATTCGAAATCACTGGACATACCTGGATCAACGAGAAATGCAAGACGAGTATCCTCGTCCCATGCTACATAGGTTTGTTCACTGAACGGATTACAAAGAAAACTCTGAATACGAAGCATTGATGGTAAAAAGGTATATGATATTACTTTATCGGTGTATAAAGCACATTCTTTGTCTCAAAGAATTCTTCCTGGAAATAGGTAGAGATTGGAATGACCTTCGTTCCCTGGCACTGACGAGGCTTGAGTTCTTCTTCCAGATCACCCCCCTTGAGTGTGATAAGGCCATTCTTTGTACAGCGACGCACAAGCTTTACCAGGTCAGGCAAAACCATGACTGCACGACTCACAGCATAATCAAACTCTTCCTTAACTTCCTCAATACCAGCATGACGGAACTCCACATTTTTCAGGCCGATAGCAGTTGCTACCTCCTGAGCCACACGCACCTTCTTTCCAATACGATCGACTAAAAGGAAATGACACTCCGGATAACGTATTGCTAATGGGATTCCAGGGAAACCTCCACCACAACCGACATCTACGATACGTGTTCCAGCAGGCCATCCGCCTTTTAATGAAGTCTCTACATAACGACTAATGGCCAAAGAATGCTGGACATGATGTTCATATAAAAATTCGATATCCTTGCGACTGATCACATTGATCTTCGAATTCCAATCAGTATAAAGCGGTAGCAGCGCGGCAAATTGCGTACGCTGCTCATCAGTTAATTCAGGAAAATATTTCAGGAAATCCATATGCATGATCAGAGAGCTGAAACCTTTGACTCTGCATAAGCCTTGACAGAAGAATCCGGATCAAGCAGATCTACCATGTCTTTCCATCCAAGAGAAACGGATACTGCGCCATATGCATAAGGTGCTATTTCATATGGATCGAAGACCCAAGTAAGACCCTTATCATCAAGCAGGAAATTATCATTTGGCTCAATATCTCCAGCCGAGAAGAAGATACCAGACTGAATCAATTCCTCAACGGTCTGACATTCATTCTGAACGGCTAATGCCAAGCGCAACTTCTCACCAACAACTCGGAGAGACTCCTCTGTAAACAAGTTTGACAAAGTAACACTCTGCTGAGCAATCATATCAAACACACGATTGGTGGTTACAGAGTTGCCATGAGCTCCTCCCATATAACTGTATACCTTAAACTGATAGCTGAGAAATGCACCTTCATGATAGTATACAGAACCTTCTGCCTGTTCTTCATAACTCATCCAGGTAGCAGCAGCCTGCATATCTTCACCATAACTGTCAATAGCCTCTTTTCCTTCCTGGAGGTACTGCATAATATAAGTACGAAGATAATTATCTGCCATACCAGCTACAGTTCCGTCAGAATCCTCTACAAAAGCTCCCTGGCGAGGAACAGAGGCAAGGAATCGCTGTATAGACTGAGACAAACCGCTGTTGCCTTCTACATAAGGAACTTCCATTCGCAAAGAGAAGTGGCAAGCAGGTTTTTCATAATTATGAAAGAGGGGACAAATCGAATCGACAGTCAAGCTGTCAAGAAGGATTGCAATGTCAGATGGCTTGGTGGTACATGAAAAAAATCCCAACTGGAAAATCAGGGACGCTACTACGAAAATAGCTATTAAAAAGCGCTTCATTGTGATAAATAATATAAAAAAGTGCTGCAAAGATACGGATTATTTTGGGAAAAAACCTATCTTTGCACCGAAATTTTAAGATATATGATGAAGAAAATATTATTTTGCTTGTTTATCGTGGCGTTTTATTCAGCGCACATGGCAGAATTAGTAGCACAGACATATGATGAGTATATTACACGTAGTTTCGATTATATCGAACAAGACAGCCTAGCTTTAGCCGAGGATGCCATCAAAAGTGCCCTTAAACTAGAGCCAGGTAATCCTGGGAATGGTCTATTATTGGCAAATCTGGGAACGATTCAAAGGCGACAGGGAAAGCTTAAGGAAGCAGAGCAGTCCTATACCATCGGATTAGGATTCATACCGGAGAACCTAACGCTTCTCAACAGCCGAGCATCCCTCTATGCAGAAATGGCAGAATATGCCAAAGCCATCGACGACTATACTACAATTATCGTGCAGGAAGCAGAGAACGAGGACGCCTATTATCAACGCGCTTTATGCCGACTGATGAACAGTGATACACTTGGTGCAAGGCTAGACCTAGAACAGATTGATAAGTTCAATCCACAGAGCGCAAAATCCCGACTTGGAATGGCCTATGTATATAAAGCTCAACGTATGTGGAGAGAGGCATCTGAGCTCTATGATGCACTGATTGACCGTAATCCGAAGAGCGCGTCTCTGCTACGCGAACGGGCTGAAGTTCATTATCTCAGCGGACGCATGGGAGCCGCACTTGCAGACATAGAAAAGAGTATCAGCATGGGGCCTCGAGACCCATATTCTTATATCCTTCGCGCTCAAATCCGCTACGCTAGAGGAGATAAAGAATATGCACGTCGAGACCTGAATCAAGCGCTAGAACTTGGTCTACCAGAGGCAGAAACGGGAGATTTAATACAAAAATTGAAGTAATTTTGCACTTTTTTACATTTTTTTGTTCACCTTATTATAAAAAACTCTATCTTTGTCCCCAAATATTATTTAATTTGTAGAAATCTGCAAACACAATAACCATGCGTACATTCGCTACTTACATTGAGTACCTTTTGATGACCCGACACTATTGTTATGTGCCAGGTAAGGGTGCGTATATGTTAAGCGACGAGCCTGCTACCATGGGAACTCACCCTTGCATCGGCGCAGATAGTCGTCGTATGCACAAGCTTGAGGCTCCACGTCGTGTGATCAGATTCTCTCCTCTCCATTATCATGATGACGGCATGCTGGCAAACCTCCTGATGGAAGCAGAAGGAATGTCATATGATGAAGCATGTCGCTACATCGAGCGTCAGGCATCACTTCTTCCGGAGGATTTCCATACCGCAGCATCACTTCGCACTGACACCGAGAATTTCGGTTACAGCGAACTTGAATTTGAAACATGGGGAGACATTGAGGCTCGACTCAATGCAATCAATCGACCTGCTCAGAATACACCTACTACAGAAAAGAAGCGTCGTGATGCTGATATCATTGCAATTCCACGCTATTGGGCGCAGCGCGTCGCTGTAGTCCTTCTGATTGCAGTTTGTTTCTTTGCCAGCTTCCTTGGACTGGACGATCAGAGTACACAGCAGCAGTATGCCAACGTACTGGATCTGTCCATGCTACAGCGTGGCACTATGAATTCTTCTTGGGACAACCAGGAAGATTATGAACTTTCAGCAGAAGATGACGAATTGTCTGCCGGTGATGAACTGGGAGACATTTATTCATATGGTTCTGACGATGAAGAAATCTGGTCAGATGAAGAAATTGAAGCATATGCTTTATCAGCTGGCGAAGAAATCGTAGAAGAACCTGTCAATGTGGAGGAGCCTGTTGTTTCAGTCACTCCAGAGCCTAAGAAAGCCATCAATGTGGCTCCTAATGGCAAACTTTATTATATTATCGTTGCAAGTTGCCCTAACCTGCAGGACGCAAACCGCGCCCTCAACAACCTTCACAAGCAAGGTCATGATGAGGTTGGCATCTTGGAGCGTGATGATCGTTTCCGCCTCTACATCAACCGCTTTGGTGACAAGACCGAAGCAGAGGCTTACCTCAAAGTCCTTCGTCAGGACGACAGCTTCCGTAACGCGTGGCTGTTGCCTGTACGTGAGACATCTCTTTCGTCTATTATAAAAAATACATACGATGACAACCAACTATTTATGGAATTGTCGCACCTTAACAAACGAACAGAAAGAGATCAAGGATGAACTAATTGCTGAACAAAACCTCAACCCGATCGTCGCTACTCTGCTCGTTCAGCGAGGCGTGACGAGTGGCGAAGAAGCCCGACGCTTCTTCCGTCCACAACTATCATCAGGACTGCATGATCCGTTCCTGATGAAAGACATGGATAAGGCGGTAGCCCGACTAAACGAGGCTATCGGACGCAAGGAACGTATTCTCATATATGGAGATTACGATGTCGATGGTACCAGTGCTGTAGCACTTGTGTATCGTTTCTTGCGCAGCTTTTATTCCTCACTCGATTACTATATCCCAGATCGTTACGACGATGGATATGGTATTTCTGAGAAGGGTGTAGATTACGCCCATGACACAGGCGTTAAACTGGTCATTGCGCTCGATTGCGGCATCAAAGCAATCAACATGGTACGCTATGCCAAGAGCAAAGGTATAGATTTCATCATCTGCGACCATCATAAGCCAGATGATGAACTTCCAGAAGCTGTGGCAGTACTCGACCCAAAGCGTCCTGATGACGAATATCCTTATCCACACCTTTCTGCGTGTGGTGTAGGTCTTAAGTTCATGCAGGCCTTTGCACGTAACAATGGCATGAATGAGCTGGGTATGATCTACCCATTGCTCGATCTTTGTGCCATGTCAATCGCTACCGACATCGTTCCAATCACAGGCGAGAACCGTGTTCTTTCATACAATGGTCTGCGCCGTCTTAATGAGAACGCCAACAATGGCATCAAGGCCATCATCGAACAGTGTGGTCTCAAAGACAAGAAGGAACTCACTAACTCAGATATTGTTTTCAAGATTGGACCTCGCATCAACGCCTCAGGACGTATGATGTGTGGCGTTGAAGCCGTAGACTTACTTGTAGCTCGCGATATGACTACTGCACGCCAGTGCGCAGACAAGATCTCAGAATATAATGAGACTCGAAAGGAACTTGATAAGCGAGTAACCGAAGAAGCTATTGAGCAGGTCGATAAGATGGACATCAAGGACAAGAAATCAGTCCTTGTATATAATCCATCTTGGCACAAAGGCGTCATCGGTATCGTAGCTTCTCGTCTGACTGAACATTACTATCGTCCTGCCATTGTCCTGACATCAGCATGTGGTTTTGCAAGTGGTTCTGCTCGAAGCATTCAAGGATTCGACGTATATTCTGCCATCAATTCTTGCCGTGACATCATCGAGAATTTTGGTGGACATACCTTTGCTGCAGGCCTTACACTCAAGGAAGAGTATATTCCTGAACTGACACAGCGCATTGAAAAATGGGTCGAAGATCATATCACCGACACACAGCAGCGCCAGCATCTGGACGTCGATATGGAAGTGAAGTTCAACGAGGTCACCCCTCGCCTCTTCAAAGGACTCAAAGCCCTGGCTCCATTTGGACCTGGCAACCAGAAACCGCTTTTCGTTGCACGTCGGATCAAAGATCAAGGACAGAGTCGACTGGTTGGCAAGGAACTCGAACACATCCGTATGGAGATGGTAGATCCTGTCACAGGATTTACTCATAATGGTATTGCGTTCAACCAGGCTGATAAGCTCGATATCGTAAAGAGCGGAAAGCCTTTCGATATTATCTTCAGTGTCGAAGAGAACACCTTCAGCCAGAATAATATCCAGCTTCTCGTGAAGGACATCAAGGAAAGCGAAACTAACAGTATTGCAGCTGTACTTAGCCTACTGATCAAGAACACGAAGGATGACGCTGATGTGATTGGTGAAAACCTGACTAGCGTACACTAAAGTCTGTGAGAATCCATACTATACTTAAAGAATATTGGGGATATGATGATTTCCGACCATTACAGTCGGAGATCATCATGTCTGTTTTAAACGGCCATGATACGCTTGGATTACTCCCTACCGGTGGAGGAAAGAGTATCACGTTTCAAGTTCCAGCCATAGCTTTAGGAGGTCTGACATTGGTGGTTACACCTTTGATCTCACTTATGAAAGACCAGTGTGACCATTTGGTGGAACGAGGAATAAAAGCGGCCGCTGTCTTTATGGGAATGTCTCATAAAGAGGTACTTGAGACCTACGAACGAGTCATCTCAGAAGACTACCGGTTCTTATATCTTTCGCCAGAACGTCTAGAGACACAGCTCTTTCAAGCCAAACTAAGATACATGGATGTCAGGCTGTTAGTTGTCGATGAAGCACATTGCATCTCACAGTGGGGATATGACTTCCGCCCCCCATATCTTAAGATTGCCAATCTACGGCAACTCCTTGCAGAGATCCATCCAAACGAAGCTAAATGTCCATGTATGGCCTTGACTGCAACTGCTACGAAAGAAGTCATTGACGACATTCAGGACAAATTGAATTTTCGTAAAGGAGCACAAGTTTTCAGAGCCTCGTTTGAGCGACCTAACCTTGTCTATTCTGTCATCCACACAGAAGACAAACTAGGCACTTTACGCCGACTATTAAATAAGGTGTTAGCGGAAAATGATACAGACGAACCTGCAGACAAAATTGATTTCAGCAAGAAATCATCTGCCATCGTATACGTTCGCAGCAGAAAGAAGACTGCAGAAATTGCTGAACATCTCACACTGAATGGGATTGATGCCAGCTTCTATCATGCGGGTCTCAAACCAGAAGAAAAACAGAAACGACAAGAGAACTGGATGGAAGGCCATCCTGCGGTCATTGTGGCCACAAATGCATTCGGCATGGGTATTGACAAACCGAATGTCAGAGCCGTCATACACATTGACTTACCACCTTCTCCCGAAGAATACTTCCAGGAAGCAGGACGCGCAGGACGAGATGGAAAACCCGCACAGGCATGGATTATTCATGAGAGTGGAGACAAACTGAAACTCCTTCGACACCTTGAGGACGAATACCCTCAGCGCGATTTTATCCGTCACGTCTACGGCCGATTAGCCTCTTTCTATCAGATTGCCATTGCAGCAGGATATGGCAACTTATTTGAGTTTGACATTATGCGATTCTGTGCGGCCTATCATTTAGGTCTCACACAGGTGCACTATGCACTCAAATTACTCGATCAGGCAGGATATATCAGTTATATAGAAGAACCTGATCGACACTCCCGATTGATGTTTACAACTTCTCGAGATTCCTTGTATAAACTGAATCAATTCGATCCTGAATGTCAGCGTATTATCCAAGCGTTATTACGTCTCTACACGGGGCTCTTTGCTGATTACGTGTTCATTCGGGAAGAGGACATCATGCGTTTCACAGGCCTTGACCAGCAGACATTATATGATAAGCTGTTGCTGTTAAGCCGATTCCATGTATTGCATTATATTCCAGCACGTAAGATGCCTGCTATCTACTATCTGACACCACGTCTGGAAAACGAAGAACTAAGAATCTCACATATTATCTATGAAGATCGTCATGCACGACAGGAGAAACGTATCCGCGCCATGATTGATTATGTAGAGAACGATAAAGAATGCAGACTCGTGCAGCTCCTTCGCTATTTTGGAGAAGAATTAGACCACCGCTGTCAGCGTTGTGACGTCTGTGAGAGTGAAGGTCTGATGGGGAATATCCATGAAGAGCGCGAAGCTATCCGTCAACTTATACTAACACATCTACAAGCTACTGGTCCTATTGCAGTCCAGACACTCATTGCACAAATGCAACAGCCACCATCTCGCGTATCAGAGATACTGCAGGAAATGGTGGCCGATGAGGATATTCTATTACAGGACAATATTCTATCCTTTAATTCTAAGTAAGAGTAAAAGATCTTGTTTTTCTCTTACTAAAAACTTATTTCTTTAACTTGGCGAAGACCCATAGAACTACGATAGCACCTACTACACCGCAGATGAGATCGCCAATCCACGAATAGGTAGAAATACCAATGAGGTTGAATAACCAACCACCAACGACACCACCAACCATACCAAGAAAAAGATTGATAAGGAGTCCATTACTATTGCCACTCTGCAACTTACTAGCAATATAGCCAGAAAGAAGACCAATAATCAAAGAATACAGCATAATATAAATGTTTTAAGTTAATAGTCAATAATCTGTTTGAATTTATCAGCAAAGATAACTTTATAAAAATATTATCACTTCTTTTTTGAAGGCTTTGGCGCCAATCGATACATCACCACATCATGACCAGCAATGCTGACCGTCTGAGGCTTCTTTGGACGAGTATTTCCGCATACCTTATTAGGATCCTTTGACCAGATATCATACATATTATAGATGTTTTCTGTAAAAGAAATCGCACGGCCCGACACCTCTTCATCTACCGTATTCCAACGCTCCCAATCCAGCGTGACCTGCTGAGGATCAATGCTACGATTAAGCAAGCAGATAGCCCATTCCTCATTCATCAAAGGCTTGAGCCACACCTCGATACTATCTTTCTGTTCGATTCGCATTCCCTGGATGCCAAGACTATCCTGATCAACAGCAATTGCTGCACGATTGGTCAGAATGCTAAAGGTCTCATCCGACATGTTATTAAGGTCATTACCCAGAATCAGTGGAGCTGCCATCATACACCATAATGAGAAATGCGCACGATCCTCATTATAGCTCATACCATTTCCGACCTCTAACATATCAGGATCGTTCCAATGATCAGGACCGGCATATTTACGAAGACCAACATTGATATCGACGTTCTGCATGACACCATTAGCATGCCAGTCTCCATGCTCCAGAATTCCATCAAAATGACACCAGATATCGCCTGTAGTGCGCCAAGAATGAGCTAACGGAGCACCATACTCATATCCTTTGGTATTACCCCATTCGCACATGCTGAAGAGGATTGGACGACCTGCAGACTTCAGTGCCTCAGACATCAGTTTATAGGCACCAGGACCTAAGATATTATCCGTATTGCACCAGTCGTATTTCAAATAGTCGATACCCCATTTTGCATACTGTATAGCATCCTGAAACTCATGACCATAGCTTCCTGGTCGGCCACCACAAGTCTGCCATCCGGCATCACTATAGATACCAAGTTTCAAGCCACGGTTATGACAATATTCTGCCAGCGCTTCAATGCCACTAGGAAAGCGATCTGGATCGGCCTGAATAAAACCAAGGCTGTCGCGCTGGCCATGCCAACAGTCATCCATATTAAGATAGATATATCCAGCGTCACGGAGACCCGTATTGACTAATGCATCCGCAGTCTCACGGATCAGGTTCTCGTCGATCTTATCTGCGAATTTATTCCATGAATTCCATCCCATCTGAGGAGTCAGAGCCAGTCCCTCATATTTTTGTGCAGAGAGCTGCGTTGCAACCATAATAAGTGCGGCAGAAAGATAAAGCTTTTTCATTGTGTATTAATCGAAAATGTTTTTATTATTTACCATTTAACCTCTACAGGAGAGTCACCAGGCAACATCGTAATCAAGAGTTCATCTCCCAGATTGACCACTTTACATGCTTTCTGATCCTGTTTTGCCTCCGGTTGTTTACCCGACCAGTCCGATCCTTTCAGAGAGATTGTCACAGGCGATATCGCAAAAGTATAATCATCATTCAGACCGACTTTAATAGTTGCTGCATGCGAAGTACCTTCCACTGAGACCTCTGCACAATCACGCTGTTTGAGATAAGTAGCCACCTCAGCATAGGTTCCCACCCAGACACTCTCCTCATGAGACTTTACGACGTCATAGAACTGCCAGAGTTGTGTCGGATCATCCCACATATCCCACCCATAGGTGGTACCATGAGTCATCGTCACACCCCATTCGCCAGCTTCCAGCAAATGATTCATCCACGCCGTCATTGTCTCTACGGTCGAGTGACTTTCTTTCTGTCCATGACCTTCCTGGAAGGTTCGTGTTGCCACACGGCCACGTTCACAGAAATTTACAACTTCCGGACTCATCGCATTATAAGGATATGCCAACGTGATCGGGCGCTGACCTGTGACAGCTTCAAGCATCGAGTCACATTTCATCACTTCCATCTCTAGTTCCTCGGCTGTCAAGTTTGGCAATGAAGGATGATTCCAGGTATGATTACTCATCTCATGGCCACGCTTTGCAAGGTCTGCTACTTGATCCCAGTTCATCCATGGATATCCGGACTCGTCCTTACCCATATTTGCCCCAATGATCCAAAACGTTCCTCTGAAGCCTCGTTTCTCGAGTTCTGGAGCCACGTCTGTATATTGACAGAGCATACCATCATCATAGGTAAAACTGATTGCACATTTCTTACCATCCTTATAAGGAGTAACAGATGCATCATACTGCACTGGTTTGTCTACACAAGATGCCATAACCAAGGCGATTAAAGGGTAAATTATATTTTTCATTACAACAAGGATTTTGTTTCGCTTCCAGAGTCATTCTATTCCTGAAAAAAGACTCAAATTCAGGGAGGCCGATGACATAATTTGGACCGATTTATGGAGCAAAGATAGTCGTTTATTTGAAAAGTAGTACAGAAAAACACAATATTTGCATTTTTTGGACAAGAATTGGCTAATATATCATTATTTCTTATTATATTTGCGCGTGATTATTATCAATTCTGCATTATATAAACATTACCATATCCACCATGACCATCAACGAATATCAGGAAGGTGCACGCCGCACCGCCATCTACCCTGCTGAACGTAAGATCATCTACCCTACTCTGGGCCTCACCGGTGAAGCAGGAGAGGTAGCAGACAAGGTAAAGAAGGTGATCCGCGACAACAACGACGAATTCACAGACGAGCGCAAGCATCAGATTGCGATGGAGCTCGGCGACGTCATGTGGTATGCGGCTTCTTTGGCGCACGACCTCGGCTATTCGCTCGAAGAAATCTGCCAAATGAATCTGGACAAATTGGCTTCGAGAATGCAGCGTGACAAGATTCATGGATCGGGCGACGAAAGGTGATTTCGAGAGTCGCAAATGCGACTGACAACTGTCGCAAATGCAATCGCAAATGCGACGCTATTATAACAATATATTTAATAATAATAACCTTACAGGTAGTACGGCTGACGCCGTGGAAGCCGCATAGCCGGCTTCCGGTAAGAGGTCGAAAACACCCCTAAAAAAATATGAAAAAGACCATCTTGAAGAGCTTAGCAATGGCAGCAATCGCCATGTTAATGACTGCATGTACCCAGAAGTCTGCACAGACACAGGAAGAACCTGCTGCATTGCCTGCTGATGTTGAGGTAGGACCTTATCACATCACAGCGCTCACCCAGAATATCTACCACATTCAGGATTTTAATGCATCAAATCCTGCAGGCGAGTCGTTCGATGAGAATGGTGAGAAGAGTCACTTCAACAACTGCTCAGACCTCTACTTGCTCAAGGGCGAGAAGGAGGCGCTGCTCGTCGACCTTTCGAACTTTATCAAGTGGGACAGCACTGCTGTAGAGTCGCTCCGCCAGCTCGTAGCAGAGCGCATTGACGGCAAGCCATTGACCATCACCTTCACACATAATCATGGTGATCATACCGGCATGTATCCTGCTTACGCCAACGATACCACGGTCTTTTTCATGTTGCCACGTATCGACTTCGAGCCTCTTCTGGATAAGATCGGAGGCAGTAAATACGCCCTGTATGACGAAGGCCAGACCTTCGACCTCGGCGGCATTGAAATCAATACCGTCATGATGCCTGGTCATACACACGGCTCGATGGTCTTTTTTGTCAAAGGCCTTGATATGGTGCTGACCGGCGACGCCATCGGCTCGGGTCACGGTGTGTGGATCTTCAACACCGAGGGCTTCAAGGAGTATACCGAGGCGGTTCCTCATCTCATCAAGTACATCGAGGATCCTGCCAATGGTATCGACAAGGAGAAGCTTCAGATCTATGGCGGCCACTACTGGCAGAAAGACTGGTTGACGCTTCCAGAAGGCCGTGAGATCGGTTGGGAGTACATCCAGGACATGCAGACACTTATCAATCAGATTTACGAAGGAACGGCTGGTTATGAGCCTTCAGACCTCAACCATCCGGTGCTCGACACTTACTTCCGCCTCAATAATTCCATTATCGTATGGAACAAGTCGCAGGCAGAAGCCGTTGCAAAGAAATAACTCCATTTTGTCATTCTGAGCGAAGCGAAGAAACTCTCGCGTGAGTTCCTTGTTTCCTTCGGTGCACGTCTTAAGGATGCGGCAAGCCTCAGGATGACAAAAACAGAAGAATTAATATTAAAATGAAAAACAACCATTACGTCGCGCTGGCCACTATGGCCGCAGCACTCATGACAAGCTGTCAAAGCAAGCCTACTACCCCTGAAGATGCATTTATCAATGAGCTGATGTCGAAGATGACATTGGCCGAAAAGATCGGACAGACCAACCTCCTGCCAGCTCCTGGCCCTATCTTTACGGGCATCTCGGAGGAGGCTGACATCCTGAAGCAGATCAAGGAAGGCAAAGTCGGATCGATCCTCAACATCAAGGGAGCAGAGGCTATCCGTGAGTACCAGCGCATCGCCGTCGAAGAGACACGCCTCGGCATCCCTCTCCTCTTCGGCCTTGACGTAATTCATGGTTATCAGACAGAATTCCCTATCCCACTGGCAGTGTCATGTGCCTGGGATACCGTAGGTGTCAAGCTCTCGGCTCAGATCGCAGCTCGTGAGGCTTCGACCGATGGTATCGCGTGGACTTACAGCCCTATGGTCGATATCTGCCGCGATGCACGCTGGGGACGTATAGCAGAAGGCAATGGCGAAGATCCTTGGCTCAGCGGCCTCCTCGGCGCAGCATACGTCAAGGGCTGGCAGGGCGACGATCTGAGCGATCCACAGACCTTGATGGCCTGTTTGAAGCACTATGCACTCTATGGCGCAGCTGAGTCAGGTCGCGACTACAATACGACCGACATGAGCGAGAACCGAATGTTTAACGAGTACATGCTTCCTTACCAGATGGCCGTAGAGGCTGGCGTAGGTAGCGTGATGACTTCGTTCAACGACATCAACGGTACTCCAGCCACCGCCAACAGCTGGCTGCAGAACGACGTTCTCCGCAAGCAGTGGAACTTCGACGGCTTCATCGTCACCGACTACGGTGCAATCAAGGAGATGAAGGCTCACGGCCTCGGAGGAGACGACGTAGTGACCGAGCGTGCGATGAACGCTACCGTAGATATGGATATGTGTTCAGAGCTTTATATCTCGCAGCTCGAATCGCTCCTTGAGCAGAAGCGCATCAGCCAGAAGCAGATTGATGACGCTTGCCGTCGCATCCTGCAGGCTAAGTATCGCCTCGGTCTCTTCGACGATCCTTATCGCTACAACGATGCTGAGCGTGGCAAGACCGAACTCTTTAAGGCTGAGAACCGTGAGGCAGCTCGCAAAATCACTGCCAGCACCTTTGTCTTGCTGAAGAACGACAACGATCTCCTGCCACTCGAGAAGAAAGGCAAGATCGCGCTTATCGGCCCTATGGCCAATAACCAGTCACAGCTCCGTGGCTGCTGGAGTGTGCCATCGGATCATACACAATATTCTACTATCTATGATGTGATGAAGCAGCGCCTGGCAGGTGCCGCTGAAGTACGTTATGCTGAAGGTTGCCACTATTCATACGATCCTACCCTCGAGCAGCGCTTCCTCTGGCAGGACGCTCCTTCGCCACGTTCACATCAGGAGCTTCTCAACGAGGCGCTTGCTACCGCACGTTGGTCAGACGTTGTCGTAGCCATCCTCGGTGAGTCAAAGGAGATGACTGGTGAAGCAGCATCATTGTGCGACATCGAGATGCAGGCTTCTCAGCGTGACCTCCTTGACGCTTTGGTAAAGACCGGCAAGCCAGTGATTCTCCTCTTGGCTAACGGCCGTCCAATGGTTCTGAAGCATGAGTCGGAGATCGTTCCTGCCATCCTAGACATCTGGTTCCCTGGCAGTGAGGCTGGTGATGCTATCTGTGACGTTCTCTTCGGTGATGTAGCTCCACAGGGTCACCTCACCACCACTTTCCCACAGCACGCAGGTCAGTTGCCAATCTACTACAACCACAAGAATACAGGTCGTCCAATCGGAGAGAATGACTATGGCAAGTTCACCTCAGGTTATCTCGACGTGACCAACGCTCCACTTTATCCATTCGGATGGGGTCTCACCTACACTACCTTCGAGATGAGCGATATCAAGCTCAGCAGTGAGAAGATGGCAGCAAATGGTTCTATTACTGCAACAGTAACTCTCAGCAATACCGGCAAGCGCGAAGCTACTACCATCGTGCAGCTCTATACTCACGATCTGGCAGGTTCTATCACACGTCCAGTGCAGGAGCTCAAAGGCTTCCAGCATGTCACCTTGGCACCAGGTGCAAGTCAGGAGGTAACCTTCACCGTCACTCCAGAGATGCTCAAGTTCTATAACGCTAAGCTTGAGTATGTCAACGAACCAGGCGACTTCGACCTCATGATCGGCCTCAACTGCCGTGAGGTAAAGCATGCAGGTTTTACACTGCAATAAAAGAGTTGACTATCTGACAGATTTATTTAAAATGCGAAGAAAACTCACATTAATACTACTGCTCCTGTTACAATGTAGCGTACTGTTGGCACAGTATTACGTATATCCTGTGACCTCCGGCACGTCATGGGCTCGTGAGATCTATCCGAAGATCGAGCGAGCTCAGTTCAAAGCCATGAGAGAAAGCAATCCGATTCCCGGAGCGCCAAATTTTGGCAGGATCTTTAGGCAGATCACTAATACATATAATAAGTCAAGTGTATACAACGACAGTATATTCTTTAACCTCACACAGGAGGAATGGATCGACATGTTCGGAAGACGTGCGGCTTCTTTTGCTCAATTTTATGAGGATAACAACAATGCAATCGACGAGCTGAAAGACTATTTCAATCGTGATTATATACCTGAAGCTGCCTACGACTCACTCTACTTCTACACGAGAGTGCTGTTCCACCATAATATTAATGATGTCTTCCTGATCGAGGATCTCATGAATATCCTGCTCCCCCACTATGAGGAGCTACAGGACATGGAACATCTGATCTTCTGTTACACTTGTGCCGGAATGTATCACTTCCAGTGTGCACGAATGGGTGACCGTGAAGCAGCATTGAGATCAGAGATTGCCTATCACAAGGTGATGAACATGCGCAACCAGTTTGCCGATTTCAAGGATCCGCTTAATCACTACTATTTCATCTCCGACTATGTCAATCTGGCCATCATGCATACACAGGCCGGCAACGCCTCCCTGCAGGAAAGCCTCAACCTGACACAGAACATCCGGAAGATCTATGCGAGTCCGGAAGTACAGGAGATATTTAAGGCAGACAGTCTGCTCAATGCTTATGCCGAATGGTCTCTCGACCTCTTCAGCCTGCGAGGCATCGCCACCTATATCAGTCAGGGATGGAAAGGCGAACGCATGAAGAATCAGCTATACAACGCCTACAAGGAGTTTAAGACCAAGATTGACAACGACTTTAATTCGCTCAATAACCGCTATTATGCCAAGCTTCCATACGAGGACCTGCTGATCGAAGCGTTCATGGGTCATATCACCTGGGACGAAGCACATGCACAGGTCAAAGAGATGTTCGTCTCCGATCCAGACCTTGTGATAGGCGAAAATAAGTATACACCGATCAAGATTGGCTATCTCAACAATCTCTTTGAGACTACGATCCACATCCTCAACCAATCGTCTGTTCCATATGAAGAAAAACGAGAAGGTGTTCAGAGAATGCTTACGCGTATGCTCAGCCTCATTTCACATTATGAGCATAGCCGATATCCGTTTGAGAAAGGAATGATCCTTGCCAACATTGCACAGAAAGATGAGATCCTGCAGTATCTGAATACCCAGGAACGTAATGACTTGATCTTCCGCCTGATCGTGGCCGAGCAGCCTACCACTTATGTGCACGTAACTATGGTAGCCGATCTGGCCAAGACCCTTGCAGAAAAGATGATTGAGAAGAAACCAGATTTCTTCGTCGGTCTCCCTGGCGTTTTCACTGCTGATGATGTGATTCAGCAGAAGGACACGCTTCTCAACTTCATCTATCAGGCCGCCATCTTCCATGACCTTGGTAAGATCTCGATGCCAACGGTAGTCAACAATTGTATCCGTAAGATATTCGACCACGAGCATGAGATCCTGTCTTTGCATCCACAGAAGTCATTACCATTCTTTGATATCGATCCATCGCTCAGCACCTATCAGGATATCGCCCTCGGCCACCACAAGTGGTATAATGGCAAAGGCTATCCTGCTACGTTCGACCATCGCACCTCGGTCTACTTCCCTATCATCGGTCTTGTGACCGTCTGCGACTGCCTGGATGCAGCGACTGAGAATATCGGACGCAATTATCATCAGCCGAAACCATTTGAGACCGTACTCAAAGAGTTTATCAATGACATCGGCACACGATACGATCCAAACATCATCAACCTCATCCGTTCAGACAAACAGCTACAGGAGCAGATGAAGCAGATCGTTAGTGACGGCCGAAACGACCATTACTATAAGATGTATACAGGATATATGTCAAGGTAATCAGCCATACTATTTATTATTGTTACTAATATATATAAATAATGAGAAAGATCTTGTGTGGAGTGTTACTGTTCAGCAGCCTGACGGTTTCAGCACAGAACGCCATCGACAACCAGACGCCTCAAGAAGTGGTCAAGCAGACACTTGAGCTCGACAGTATTGCCAGCTCATATTATGTCAGCGAAAACTATGAAGAAGCGCTTGTCTACCTGCTCCGTGAGACCATGCTGCTCGAAAACACGCCTAACGACGTCCGCTATGTAGAGGCACTTATCAAGATGGGACTCTGCTATGAGAAGCTGAATATCCCATTCAAAGCCATCGAGGCGAACAAACGCGCCATCTCACTGCATAGCACCAACGTGTCGGCAGAAGATGTATTCGTGGCCAATCGAGCTAATAACATTGCCAACCTCTATCTCACCATGGAGGACAACGAGGAGGCCGAGCGTTGGGCCAGAGAGACCGTACGCATCAGTACCAAAGTCAAGCCCAATGATGCCGACCGCATAAAGCATCTTACCACCGCTGCCAAGGTAGCTTTTGCATCGGGCAAATATAGCAATGCCATCCAGTATCAGCAGGCAATCATCGACCTCGCAGCCAAGCACGTCGATCCGCACCACGAAGACTACCTCGAGATGCTGACCACACTCCGCGTCTACTATAGCGGAGCAGGAGACAACGCGCAGCATGACAAAGTCTCAGAGCAGATCCGACAGCTGCGCAAGGAGATTGACGAAGGAATCCTTCCGGAGCCAACCGAGCTCAATACGCCACAGCAATGCCGTCGTCATAATACAGAAGCATTGCTCTGTAGCCGCTGGATTCTCGGCAACTACATCTCTACCCAAGGCATGAAGCAGGCGGCAGAATTCATCACCAAATTCCGCAGAAACTCACCAGACGTTGCCGTCTACCTCGGTCCTACCGAACTCAGTTGGGTCAAGAAGAATGCAGCCTTTCACGTGGCATATATCGCAGCCTCTGTCGAATACTCATTGACTCACCTTGACGAAGAGCGCTACTCCATCAGCCAGTATAAAGCTGCCATGTATCGCCTACTCGACTATTACAAAGAGAATAAGCTCATTGCCGGAGAGATCAAGCGCCTTGACAAGTATCTCAGTATGCGAGACAACAAGCCAGACGAACTTGAAAGAACTCTCGAGCAGAACTTCGTAGAGTTTACCAAAGTCATGAGAAGCCGTAAGAATGGCAAGATTGACGTAGAGGATCCTATCCTGATGAACTACTCATTCTAATTCTCTATGATACCTTCATAAACAGATAAAGGTACCTCAGGATTTCCTGAAGTACCTTTATTCATTTAAAATAAGCACAAACGAATTCGTATGGTACCTTTCACAGCCGTGGCATCCCTTTCACGGTACCGTGAAAGGGATGCCACGATCTAAAATAGGAACAAATGAAATCGCGACGTCCCATTTTACATCAAGAATGGTCCATCACGATTTCATTTGTACTTATTTATCACTTGAATGTCTCGTACAGTTCCTGTACGCGTGCCACTTTTTCTTCGCGAGAGAGCTCTGCAGGGATCCAATGAATGTGGATGCCACGTTTCTCCATACCTCTAAACCAAGTCATCTGACGTTTGGCGAACTGATGGATAGCAATTTCGAGCTGACGGACCATCTCTTCATACGAAAGTTCACCGGTCAGATATAAGGTGAGATACTTATATTCGAGACCATAATAGATAAGGTCTTGTGGCGGAATCTTACGGTCTTCAAGGAGATGGCGTACTTCATCGACCATACCTGCCTCAAGTCGCTCTCGCAGACGACGGGAGATACGCTCTCTGCGGACGTCACGATCGACCTCGGTTCCAACTACCAGACTTTTCACTGCAGGATAGCCTGTGAGTTGCTCAGCATGTGTGCGATAATAGTCGCGGATCTCAATCTCTCGGATGGCTCGCTTGGCGGTGTCAGTATCGGTCTGGTTATGAAGCGTTTTATAAGTCTTCAGGATCTCAGTGAGTTCTTCAAGGCTCTTTCCTTCAAGGCTTTGACGCAAAGCCGGATTCTCTGGCACCTCATGCATCTCATAGCCACGGAGGATACTCTCAACATAAAGACCCGAACCTCCGCAGAAAACCGGCGTGAGTCCTCGTGCGACGATATCATTATAAGCCTGATGAAAATCCTTCTGGAACTCGTAGATGCTATATTTATAGCCTGGTTCGCGGATATCTATCAGATGACACTTCACCTCCTTGATGACCTTGCCTTCACTATCGCGCACGAGATAATCCTCCAGGTCCTTGCCAGTACCTAGAGTCATCTCTTTATACACCTGGCGACTATCGCCTGAAATGACTTCAGAATTAAAGGCCAACGCCACATCTACGGCCAGACGAGTCTTGCCGGAAGCGGTAGGTCCAACGATTGTAATCATTTTGTTGTGAAGAGTTTAGAGTGTGCTGTTTGGAGTAATCTCTATTACCATACCGTCATACGCCAGTTCTACACTGTTGAGCAATGATGTAGGATATTGATTCTCGAGCTCAGCAAAGAGATGCTCCTTAAAGAGCGAATGCAAACCGATCTCATGGCTCATATGTGTAAACACCGTGTGACGTGGCTTGAGTTGACCAACAATCTCCATGGCTTGCTGCACGCTGTAGTGAGTAGGATGCTCGTGCCAGCGGAGAGCATCGATGATCAGCGTATCGATCCCCTGTAGCTTCTCCATGTCACGCTCCTCGATGTATGTACAGTCGGTGATATAGGCCAGAGGACCAATGCGATAGCCTAGCATCGCCAGTTTGCCATGATGACAACGGATAGGTGTTACCAAAGTCTCTCCTACTCTGAAGCTGTCACCTTTGCTCGGATATAGCGTCGTCAGATTCAACTGCGGCACACCCGGATATTTGTGCACGAAGATATAATCCCAACGATCCATCAATGCATCGGACATCCCCTTATCGGCATAGCAGGACAATGGCTGATGATAGGCAAACGGACGCAAGTCATCCAGGCCATAGCAATGGTCGAAATGATTGTGTGTGAGCAATAATGCATCAAGGGATCTGATGTCGGCTCGAATGGCCTGCATACGAAAATCCGGACCACAATCGATCAGAATCTGCTTATGGTCATCGGTCTCAACCAGCGCGCTGCAGCGCAAGCGGTTATCCTTTGGATCGGTGGATTTACACACTTCGCACTGACATGTCGGCATTGGCACACCGATACTCGTTCCGCTACCTAGAATTGTTATCTTCATCTAAATTAATCTTCCTCTCCACGGATTTCCAGCAACGACTTATACTCGTCATTCTCTGGATCTTTCTCTGCATAAATCTCGATAGGCAACTGTGGCAATCCGGCCAAAGCATCATTAAGACGCTCTCCGAAAGCCGCCGTATTACGTGCAATAAAGATCCACTCACGCTTACCCTGTCCGGTGTAAATACCAGTAAGGATGCCAAGCTTATCTTTCTCTACGGCCGTACGCAGACGTTCCTCCACAGCTTCCATGATCTGAGCCTCTTTATCGATGGCTGGCATTCCTTTCTCGTCAGCCTCATAGCGCCATGTCACTTCAATACGCTCTTTCATCTTGCCTTGCTTGATGAATTCGTCAATATCCGAACGTCCTGAGATGAATGTATAGCTTCCGTCCTCGTTCTCACTCAAGGCGGTGAACCACTTATCTGATAATTGCATATTATAGTAAATGTAAAATTAATATCTCTTTGTAATCTGTGCTCCCGGATAATAGTGTTCCAGAATCTCTTCTGCCTTAAAGCCTTTCAGTGCCATGGCTGCGGCACCAATCTGGCACAGGCCTACGCCATGTCCCCAGCCTTTACCTTTAATTATAAATAAGGTATTACCTGCTGTGTCAGTAGTCTTCTCAACGTCGAACCAAGAACTGTAGAGATGTGTCTCTGACAAGGCTTTTCGGATCATCAATTCTTTTCCGATGACGATGGTCTTCTCTGATCCTACGATACGGAGAGTCTTCAGTCGACCCGATGCACCGCGTTCGCAAGGTTCCAGGGCCTGAATCGTACCGAGCTGCAGCTGCAATTTCTTCTCTACGAGCGAAGAGAGCTCTTCCTGCGTATATCGCACCTCCCAGTCATGAAAATCGACTGTCTGCTGGTCATAGTTATTCAGAACCTGGCTCAAAACGCCATCCAATCCGCCGGGCAACGTGGCAATGAAAGCCGGATCACAATACGGATCTTCAACTGGCTGAAGATAGCTATAATCCTCATCTTGCCAACAGGTAGAAAACAGCTCTGTCTTTCCACCGCAACACTTGCTGAAACGTGCATCACACAGGTGACCATCCTCATCGGTCAGGACCATTCCTCGGGTCTCCTCTACCGCCTGCTTCACCAACGGAGACGCTGCACGTGTGATACCTTGGTATCGCTGGCAATGATCGTCGGCACAAACGTCGAATAAAGTATGGTCCT
This sequence comes from Bacteroidales bacterium, assembly GCA_045642245.1. Lineage (GTDB taxonomy): Bacteria > Bacteroidota > Bacteroidia > Bacteroidales > UBA3663 > Liminaster. The sequence continues at coordinate 110 of JAZUIL010000214.1, read as the reverse complement.
TATGGTCCCAATACTTTATTAGTGAGGAGTGAGGAGTGAGGAGTGAGGAGTTATCTTCATTCTGAAAACTAGCTTTATCATTACAAGAATCAGGAACGACAGAATACTCC